>CAYGFJ010000225.1:1676-2997 GCA_964349115.1 uncultured Francisellaceae bacterium | reverse complement strand
TACGGAACAAGCGATAACTACGCACTTGGCGAAATCATTGGTATATAGCCTTGTTTTTCACAGTATACTCTCGAGCTAAAATACATCAGGAAGTTTTTTCAAGTATTGCTTTAAGATCGCTTGAACCTCATATAAATCAATCATTTCAGACTTATGTAACACTAAATCATCATACCCAGACAAAAGCAAATTTGAGTTTTTCTTGCACATCTGCGTAGTTATCGCTTGTTCCGTACTGTCGGGCCTAATAATGGGACTCAGCGTTTTTGAATCATTGCCACTATCCAAATACATAGCGCCCACAACCGCTTCGAGGTGATCACTTAATTTCCATTCTTTTGTTTTTCTGCGGGTATCTCTCGTTTTTCCTCGTTTACCATGATGGTCAATGGGTTCTTCTAGAGTTAAGTCTGGCAACAGGCGGAATTCCTTAGCGATACAATACAGAGCGGCACCGTGAGGAGCATCATCATCTGTATTACGGGTATACCGTACATATTCATCGGCTAATTGTCCGGGTGTCCAATCCGGATGCAGGCGTATCAGCTCTTCTGTAATCGCCAAATTGAGAACCCGATCCCCCAGGAATTCCAGAGTCTCAAAAGTGTAGGGTTGCCCGACTGGATGGCGTGGTGTAGGAGTTTTACGAGGACTATGGTGGATAATACTTGCAATTTTGTCAAGTTGTGCTTGGTTTAATTTGATAGGCACGTTTCCTGCTGCCCTGATCTTATCAAAATCACTCAGTTGTTGTGGGGTCGTAGCAATCAGTTGGCATGTATGATCACTTTGACAGACATAATACAATTGATCATCAACCCTGATGTACGCTGTATCTGCGCGCATGGGTAAGCTGGGTAAGCTCGCAACAGTCGGAGGGGCACTGGTCCGTAAAAGTTCAGAGCCACAGCGATACAGGGCACATTCTAATAAAAGAGGGTTATGGAACAAATACCCTAATGTTTCTTGTAAAGTTCTTAAAGATTCTTCTTTGGGTGAGGGAGGGAATTGCATCATTGGATCCTTGTACATGATTTACCTTAAACGGCAAATTATGATCGAAAGCGGAATTTTGTTAAAGCGTGTATTGCCATTTTGCGTTCTGTCGCAGCAAAAAAAGAAAACGGGGGATTTTTTTGGGATACGAATACCAAGCCTTCATCCCGATCGTGCGGTAAAACGCATTGCTGAAGGTCGTTTTTTCTAGAATTTTTAAAAAAGTCATCTTGAAACTGCTTTTTGCCTATTTTTCAGCAAAAGAGGGTGGTTGTGCCATTTTGAATGATTTTGCTCGTTTTATGGATTAAAATGAGATATGATT
>CAYGFJ010000225.1:0-1666 GCA_964349115.1 uncultured Francisellaceae bacterium | reverse complement strand
TATCAATACTTATTTAACAGAGGGAATTTAATGAGCAATTTAGGTCAAAATGATGAAGATTTGCCACAAAATGAAAATGTGTCAAAAAATATAAATGTGCCAGAAATCGAGTCTCCAGCTGAAAATAAAAATTCAGCGATCTCTGATAAGAAAAATCCAAAATGGCTCTCCTTGCAAGAACATGCCCGAAAAAAAGCACTGCAGTTTATGAAAGATCCTGATTTGGATCATTTGGCCCAAGAGTACATCACTGACTCCTTGTCTGAAAACACATTACGGGCCTATGCGTCCGACGTAAAAATTTTTAGACGTTGGTGTGAATTGCGTGATTTTGAGCCCCTTCCGGCAACGCCCAATGTCGTGGCCAACTTTTTGGCGGCTCAGGCAGCTCAAGTGAATCCAGTCTATAAAGCCAGAACCATTGAGCGCAGGCTGGCTGCCATTGCCTATGTTCACCGGATGGGTGCTTTTGATGTTCTGCCCACAGACGCCTTATTAGTCCGACAAACTTTAATGGGCATAAAACGTAAAAAGTTGGTGGCTCCTCATAAAAAGGAACCTGCCACGCATGATTTGATTCAAAAAATGGCGGATAGGACTGACCCCAGCACATTAACTGGCATTCGAGACCGAGCGCTTTTATTGATGGGATTTGCAGGGGCGTTTAGGCGCTCTGAACTGGTGGGAGTTTTGATTGAAGATATCAAAGTGAGTGCTGAAGGGATGGTCATTTTGATTCGTAAAAGTAAAACTGACCAGACGGGAGAAGGCATGACCAAAGCCATTATTCGTGGGACAACCCACTGCCCTGTTGCAGCCGTTCAGGCCTGGCTCACTGCCACCGGTTTAAACGAAGGCTTTTTGTTTCGGCGCTTTACCAAAAGTGGGACACTCTGGCCCTCGCGAGACCACCCTGCTCAACCCGACTTAACCCCTCAAAGTGTCTCTCTCATTGTAAAAAAATATGCCGCCTTGATTGGCCTCAATTCCAATGAATTCGCAGGCCACAGTTTACGCCACGGCTTTCCCACCTCCGCCATCCAAAACGGCGCCTCTCTCGAAAAAGTCATGATGGTCACCGGACACAAGGACCCCAAAAGCACCATGGGCTACTTTAAAGATGTCAAAAAGTTTGAGAATCATGCAGGGATGGGGTTGCTGTGAAGTCTCTCAAAAGTTAGACTGAGGCACTTATTTTTAATGTTTTTTTAGGAGGATGATATGGCAGCAGGATTTCTAAAAGGTCTTTTTTTAAGTGCAGAAGAAAAAATAGAGTCAGAGATCATCAGGCAGGTTGCTTTGTTGAGAGATCGAGATTCAAATAAAAGAGAACAGGCTGCGCTGGCTTTGTGGAGTCTTGCTGCCCATGCTGAAAACCAACTACAAATTGGAAGAACAGCAGGGGCGATAGAGGGTCTGGTTAGATTATTAAGCGATGAAAAGCCTGAAGTGAGACAAAATGCTGCGGGGATTTTGTGGAATCTTGCTGCCCATGCTGAAAACCAACTACCGATTGGAAGAACAGCAGGGGCGATAGAGGGTCTGGTTAGATTATTAAGCGATGAAGAGCCTGAAGTGAGACAAAGTGCTGCGGGGGCTTTGGAGAATCTTGCCTTGAACCCAGGCATCGCTGCATTAATCGAAGCTGAGAAGGCCTGTATTTTTG
>CAYGFJ010000224.1:0-3010 GCA_964349115.1 uncultured Francisellaceae bacterium | reverse complement strand
TTTTTATACAAAACTCATAATTAAGGTCGTTAATACATGAGCATGACAAGTAACCTCAGGGGTTTCGCCGTTGTTTTTCTTCTGGCGTCCCTCAACTTGGGGTGTGACAAGGGCGCAGAAAATACATTGGGTTCAGGCGCAGCCACAAAAGATCTGTCTATAGGCCGGATGAAGGTATCCATCATGCCCGAATATGACGATCCCAGTGTATTGGCAATTTACGACGGCAGATTTGAAGAAGTTTCAAACTATCCCATCAAGACAAGTTTCTTCATACCCAGGGGTTCTGTTATCAGCGATGCCTGCAGCCTCTCGCATGAAGGCCAGCATTTTTGCCAACTTTACAAAACCATCAACAGAGGCGATTACGATGAAGTGAGTCTTCTGCTGCCCTATCCCAATTTTTATCTCAGTTTTCACACCCCACAACTTGACGTAAAGGTCGAGAAGAAGGAAGTTGACTATCAAATCAAAGCAAATCACGTCATAAAGACGATGGAAATTGATATTCAACAACCATTGCGAAGCACTGCATTTAACATATCCCCTCCGGAAAACGCTGCGGTGTATCAGAAAGATGACTCGATAAGTGTAATCAAGGGTTTTAGCCACTTCATCTACAAACTTGAAAATATCGCCGTCAACCAGGAAACCACTTTCAGAATCAATTACATCAAGAGCGATCCCAATCCCTCGGTTGACATCAAATATACCTCCATGAAGGAGCCCCAGACCCAGAAAACATCGTACGAGAGCCAGAGAAACATCAAAACAATGATTTATGTATTGTTCGGAACGGGCGTTTTCGGCATCATTGTATTGGTTGCATGGTACTTTCGCTCCCGGAAAAAAAAGCCGGGTAAGCTGCCATGAAGCAGTTTTTTACCCGCAGAGCATTTTTTTTATTCTGCCTGCTCATGCCAATAGCCTATGTCGTGACGTCATCCAGCGCCTTGGCATTAACCGTTAACGAGGTTGCGAAAGATCTTGCATGCCCTTGCGAATGCCCGCTTATTCTGGAAGACTGCAATATGACATGCGGTCTGGAATGGAAGAATGAAGTCGGCGAAATGATTAACAAGGGCATGACCAAGCAGCAGATCATGGATTATTTTATCGATAAATATGGGGACGACGCCCGCATTACTCCCCTTCAGAGAATTCAGGGAAAAATTTACCAATACACCAGAAGTTTTGATACGGCAGATTGGACATTATTGTGGGCAGGGTTGATTGTATGGATATTTTTAATGTTCTTTGGCATCTATCTGGGCGTCAAAAAACTTTTTTTCAACAAATCACAGAACGCCTGAAGGACTCATTCCGATACCCTGCAAGGGAATCCGATCTGGAAGTTATCTTATGGGCACCTTATGAGTTATATCGAAACCCCACCTGACTACCGCTTTCCCTGGTATGTTCGCCTGTTCCTCGCCAATCAGCGGCGGCGCTATGGCCGCGAGTTGGAGCCGGCACGACTGTGGGCGCGTTCCCCCAAGGTTTTTGCCGGCTTGTCATTGCTTTATGGCGCGCTGGATCGTAAATCTTCGCCCATCGAACCGGTGTTGCGGACACTTATTACGGTGCTGGTGTCGCAGATCAATTGGTGTGCGTTTTGCGTCGATATCAACTCCGCCACCGGCCTGAAGCGTGGCCTGACCGAGGCGCATCTGGTGGCACTGCACGATTTTGAAGCCTCGCCGCTATTCGATGCACGCACCAAGGCGGCGCTGACCTACGCCGCAGCCATCACCTATACCGACCGCCAAGTGGATGCAAGCCTGATGGCGCGCCTTAAAAACCATTTCAACGATGATGCAGTCGTCGAGCTCACCGCGCTGGTGGCATTCCAGAATCTTTCAAGCAAGTTTAATTCGGCACTGGATGTTGCGGCACAAGGATTTTGTAACGCCCCGGCGCTGTCAACTACCAGAACAGATAAAATATGAGCGTACCGGTCAAGCCACTACTTGTCAGCATCACCCTGTTTATATTGCTTGGCGGGGCAATCACCCTTCTCGCATTCATGTACCTGACCGATCAGACCACAGGCGCTGTGATCAACAGCATTCAAAGGGAAGGAAAATTTTTCCTGTACAAGCACAACATGGTTGAAAAATTATCCTCCCGCGAAATCACTTTGCTTTATCAAAGCACCTGCACCAGAAAATGTCACGGCAAGGATGTCATCGAGAAAAAGCCCCGGACCGCAGCGGAATGGGAGGCGGTAATGACGCGCATGAAGGCGCCTGACCGGGCCGGGATAACGGATCGCCATGCAGACGCAATCACCCGGCATCTGCAGAATAATTTTTTGAGCAATGTGCCGACGGTTCTTCCAGAGAAGACCATGAAGTTTGTTAAACAATATCTATGGAGAAGTGACTTCGGTGACAACGATCTGTTTCTGGATATTATTTATGTACCCCAGGAACACTTGCGTCTGTTACGCTACTTGGGGGTACGCAACTTACCATCTGATCAGCGCAATACCGTTTTTGTGGTCTTTATTAATACCCATCAGGGCGCGGTTCCCCCCTGGAATTTTGCGGAAATAACCACATTTCGCGTTAACAACGGCAACCCGCAAAAGGCGACTGGCTGGGAAGTGCTTTATCGGGATGGCCAACAACACCATAATCAAGGAATGCTCATCTTTCCAGGCATTGACATCAGTCAATCAAGCGAACTGGAAATTACGATGAAACTGGCAGGCGTGGGAACCAGGACATTCCAATGGAGTCTACCCGTACCTTCCTTGCCGGAATAAGCCATGTTGAACTTCAAATCTTACAAACTGCTCATTATCCTCGCCATTGCCGGATTGGTGCTTGCGCTTGGCGTTGCCGGTTTTTTGCTTATGCAAGGAAACGCAAAAAATGAATCTCCTGCAAATCTACCGGAGGCCAAGGAACACGCACCCAATTTTACGCTCGCGCTCGTTGACGGCAAGAATTTCCAGTTCAGCGAACACAAAGGGAAACCTGTACTGATCAACTTCTTCGCTTCC
>CAYGFJ010000223.1:0-3030 GCA_964349115.1 uncultured Francisellaceae bacterium | reverse complement strand
TGGACTTTATATTATTAATTTAATATTAGCAAGCATTTTAATTATTCTTTACATAGCCTAGGCCATGGGCACCCCATTAAAACTGCCAGGCATCATGTTTCGCATGCCGCCCAACATTTTCATCATGCCGCCGCCTTTCATTTTTTTCATCATTTTGCTCATTTGTTCGTATTGTTTTAAAAGGCGATTGACATCTTGGATGGTTTGGCCAGCGCCTTTTGCAATGCGGGTTTTGTGGGAGTTTTTCATGAGATCAGGGTTGCGGCGCTCGCGTTTTGTCATAGACTGGACGATGGCCTGCATACGTTTGACTTTCTTGTCGTCGATTTTGCTTTTGAGCTGTTCAGATAGATTGCCCATGCCAGGAATTTTGTCGATCAAAGCACTCATGCCGCCCATATTGAGCATTTGGCCCAGCTGCTCTGCAAAATCGTCTAAAGTAAAGCTTTTGCCTTGGATAATTTTTTTAGTCATGGCTTCGGCTTTTTGACGGTCGACGTTTTGTTCCAAGCTTTCAATTAAACCCAAGACGTCACCCATACCCAAAATACGAGAGGCCATCCGGTCAGGGAAGAACGCTTCCAGGGCATCTACCTTTTCGCCAACGCCCACAAACTTAATGGGTTTTCCGGTGATGGCGCGGATCGACAAAGCAGCTCCTCCGCGGGCGTCGCCATCCAGTTTCGTCAAAATGACACCCGTCAAAGGCAAGGCTTCATCAAAGGCTTTGGCCGTGTTGGCGGCATCCTGGCCGGTCATGCTGTCCACGACAAAGAAGGTTTCAATGGGGTTTAAAAGTTGGTGAAGGGATTTGATTTCAGCCATCATTTCAGTATCAATATGGAGGCGACCAGCCGTATCGACGATGAGAACGTCATAGAGTTTTTTACGGGCTTCATTCAAGGCAGCCTCAGCGATTTTATTGGGTTTTTGGTCGGCGGAGCTGGGGTAGAAATCGATCTTGAGTTCGTTTGCCAGAATCTTCAATTGCTCGATCGCTGCCGGACGATAAACGTCGCAGCTGACCAAGAGGACCTTTTTGTTTTTTTGATCGCGAATATACCGGGCCAGTTTGGCGGAGCTGGTTGTCTTTCCAGAACCTTGAAGACCCGCCATTAAAATAACGGCTGGGGGTTGGGTACTTAAATTTAATTCGGATTGATTCTCTCCCATTAAATCGGTCAGTTCACGTTTGACGACTTTGATAAACGCTTGACCTGGGTTCAAACTTTTTGACACTTCCCGTCCTAAAGCACAGCGTTTGACGCGACCTAAAAAATCAGTGGCAACATCTAAGGCCACGTCTGCTTCCAGCAAAGCTTGGCGGACTTCTTTCAAAGTCTTTTTGACATTGTCCTCAGAAATGCGCCCCTGCCCGCGGACGTTTTTTAAGGCAGTTGAAAGACGGTCGGTGAGTTGTTGAAACATGAGGACTCCAGTTATTTAAAAAAACACGCCCATGACATTGCGGTCTTCGGCGATCAAAAGATTAAAAGTGCGACAGGCCGCCCTGGTGTTCATCACCTCAAAGCCAATGCGTTTTTGGTACAAAGGGGCCAGCAGTGCAGGCGCTGGAAGAACTTGGGTGTCGCCTGTGCCAAACAAGATGAGTTCTGGCGCCAGGGTGATGAGATGTTCGATGCTTTCAAGGCTCATGGGCGAGGCTTTTGACCCCCCTTGCGGGGTTAAAATCACTGGCAATGAAAACGACCCACTCATTGTGACAATCATTCCATCACGTAAAGCTTGAATATAAACAGGAGAGCCCACCTGATCTTCAGCGAAATGCACGGTCAAGCTCACGGTCTTTTGCAATCACAGGCTCTTGCCAATCACCGATAGCCAGCAATTTTTGCTTGGTCATGATGTTCTCGCCCCGATTTTCGAAGTGATATTCATGAATCCGCGTTTCCACGATTGAATCGACCGGGCAAGATTCTTCGCAAAACCCACAGTAAATGCATTTAAACAAATCGATTTCATACAACTGTGTCCGACGCGAGCCATCTTTTTCCCGCGGACCCGCCTCAATCGTAATCGCCAAAGCAGGACACACCGCTTCACACAATTTGCAAGCGATGCAGCGTTCTTCCCCGTTAGGATAACGGCGCAACGCGTGCAGCCCACGAAAACGATGAGACATCGGCGTTTTTTCTTCCGGAAATTGAATGGTGACTTTCGTGCTAAAAAAGTGACGACCCGTCAATCTCAACCCAATTAAAAGTTCCCAGAGGAAAAAGGTTTTGAGGAAATTTTTAACGCCCATCGTCCCGTAACCAAAAGTGCAATGAAAGGCGTCATGATAACAAACTTGACCTTGGGCTTACAAGCTTATGTAAGGAGCTGTCTCTACGCTTCACGAGGCGGCCCTGATGGCACATCAACAGAGCCTAGGTATTTCCATAATTTGCGATTACACTTCTCCTCACCATGAAAATCTTAATCACTCGCCCCGAACCCGATGCCAGCATCGATGCTGAATATTACCGCAATCAAGGTCACAGTGTGACGATTGTGCCCCTGCTTCAAATCTTACCTCTCCCCCCTGTGGGAGAAGTCGAACACCGCGAGGGTGAGGGGCGTCCAATTTGGATCTTTATTAGTAAAAACGCTGTCCGCTATTTTCCTCTCCCCTGGCGGGAAAAAGTCAAGGACTGGCGTACCTTCGCCGTTGGCCCCAGCACAGCCCAGTTATTGCAAGAGCAGGGGTTTCAAAATGTCCTGGCCCCCAGCACCCAAGAGGGCAGTGAAGCCTTATTAGCTCTTCCTGAATTACAAAATGTAAAAGACCAGTCCTTCGTGATTGTCCGCGGCACTGAAGGCCGAGAACTCCTCGCCGACACCCTCCGCGCTCGCGGCGCCACCGTCAATTATCTTCCTGTTTACGAGGCCCGCCCCACAGAACTCACGCCTGCCCAGCTCACCCAACTCCGCCAGCCTTACGACCAGATCATCCTCACCAGCATGCCCATCTTGAAACGCGCCCTTACGCTCGGCATTTCAAAGCAAGCTGAACTGCTTATGTTCTCC
>CAYGFJ010000222.1:2683-3032 GCA_964349115.1 uncultured Francisellaceae bacterium | reverse complement strand
TCAGCGATAGGCCTCGACTGTCAAGAAATCCCTTGTCCAGAATTGCGAAGTTTTGTGTTTTGCGGGCAAGTTTGATGATGCTCATAAAATATTTCTGACCTTCGTTTGGTTTTAGTAATACCTGCCGCGATGTGGGCAATACACCTTCATCATCTGCATGCAGCGATTAAACGCCTCGGCCTCGCGTCGCATTTTTATTTCCTCAACTGAAAAAGTGGGCGCTGGTTGTTTTTGTTGTTTCATTGTTCTTTTTTTCATGACGTTCTCCGTTTTGTTTTTGATTCTCTTTAAGCGAGCTTCTTATAACCAGATACAACAATGGCTGAACTTGTCAGTGCCTCTTCAAGCG
>CAYGFJ010000222.1:663-2673 GCA_964349115.1 uncultured Francisellaceae bacterium | reverse complement strand
CTTCAAGCGTCGGCACTGCTTCCATCAAGTACCGTTCGACTGCCTCAGAGAGCGACTCTCTTTTCAAGGCTGCAATCACTTTAATTTTGTGATGAAGCGCTGGATCCAACAGAATTCCAAGCTGCTTTTTTTCATCTTCTTCATGTGTTCGTGCCTCTTTTCTTTTTCTTAAGCCCATTTCAATCCTCCCATTAGTAAAATAATTAAGATTCAATTTGTAAGTCATTTTAGACTTAAATCAATTTGTGTCAAGATATTTTTAAGTCTTTTTTGACTTATAAACATAACATGCTGAAATGTATGTGAAATTGATCTGATTTTCAGGTATATTATGCGGATCAAAACAATGAACCCGTGATATGCGAAGAGAATCACCTATCGATCGTTTAAAAGAAAAAATAAAGCAATCAGGCTTAAGACAAGGTCACCTTGCCAAAAAAATAGGGGTGAGCCCCCAGCATTTGCAAAGTATTTTGGCCAGGAATAATGTGGGGAGCAAATACCTCCCTAAAATTGCAGAGGCTCTTGGCTTAGATAAAACTTGGGTAGAACATGGGGACATCACCATTATTCAAGTCTTGGATAAAACAGACCTCATTGCGCTTGCGGGTAACAGTGTTTCATTTGAACGACTAAAAAATGTCTTTTTTGAGTCCTATCCTTTACGAACGGATGATCGTTATTACTTTTTTGGGTATCGGGTTCAGGATACTGTCAATTCACGCATCCGTGAAAAAGACCTTTTGATCTGCACCTCTTACCTTCCCCTGGGTACAAACTTAACTGGCAAGGTCGGTGTGGCCTACCTCCATGAGAACGCTGTTGTCTTCTGCGGCATCCTCACCTATGACCCTGCCGATTCCAGCATCAGTATTTATTCCGAAACCGCACTGCACCGTCTCAAACCAGGCGACCTTTTGTTTGGCGTCGCTCTAAAATGTGAGTTTTCACTCAAGCTATAAGGATCTACTATGACCAAATCAATTCGCAATATTGCCAATGTCACCCATGACCTCATGCCTACGGTGAAAGACTTACAAGAGCACTTAGATATTGTGCGCACTGAAGTGCGTAGCGCCAGCGACTTCATTCGCTTTACGGATGAAATGAAGAAGGGCATCTACTTGATCAAGCGTTACTTGGAATGCTTAAACCAAGACGCCATAGACCATGGCATTGAGAAGGTCATTGTTCAGAAGTATGATTTGTCTTGAACGCAACATTATGATTCACATTGAAGTTGCGCAACACACCTTCGTTGACAATAGTTGCGCATCTGATAAAACTTTAATTTGCAAAAAACTACATATAATGTTATATTTTGCAAATGATAATACAAGCACGCACACTACCAGAATATCTTGAATCCCTACAATCCCAAGGCAGATATTGGTTTTTGAAAGAAGAAGCGATTGAAACTCTGAAATTGAGCAGCCCTTCTTTTATAAACGCATCCAACCGCTTGGTTGCCAAGGGAAAATTAACACGTGTTCATAGCGATTTTTACGTGATTGTCCCCCCCGAACACCTCGCACTCGCTTCCCTCCCAGCCTCTTGGTTTATCCATCATTTAATGGCCAAAATAGACCAACCTTATTATGTAGGATTGTTAACTGCAGCCGGCCTTCATGGTGCTGCCCATCAACAGGCCATGGCATTCCAAATCATCACGACAAAGGCCATGCGGCGGATTGTTGCAGGACGCGTACGCATTCAATTTTACAATAAAAAATCAATCCAGCCCGATTATTACCAAGACATTAAAACAGCCTCAGGCATCATGCATGTCTCCACCCCTGAAATGACAGCCTTTGACCTGGTACGTTATAGCCATGCCGCGGGTGAGATGCAACACGTTGCAACAGTTCTCTCAGAATTGGCAGAAAAAATTGATCCAGAAGTGCTACTCAGCTACCTAAAAAAAGGTGCTGTTGAGGCTGCAACTGCCCAGCGCTTGTTTTATCTGTTGGAAACTCTGAAGCCCACCATGGATCTTGGCCCCTTAGAAAC
>CAYGFJ010000222.1:0-653 GCA_964349115.1 uncultured Francisellaceae bacterium | reverse complement strand
GAATTAAAACTCCGAAAACCGGTGAAACGCCTTTTAGTACAAGGGGGCTCCTCGTCAACTATCGGGTATAATAAACGCTGGAAAATAATCATCAATGAACTATTGGAGCCTGACGATCTATGATTCCTTATACTGCTTTAGTCGCATGGGGGAGTTCTGCGCCGTGGGAAAGCCCTGATCAAGTTGAACACGATCTTGTACTTTCAAGAGCTATTGCTGAACTCTACGCCCACCCCTTGATTGCCAAAACGCTGGTATTCCGGGGCGGAACAGCCTTACACAAATTGTTTTTTGCAAAGGCGGGACGGTTCAGCGAAGATCTTGATTTCGTTCAAGCAAATGCTGAACCGATTGGTAAAACCGTCAATGCCATCCGAGAAGCTCTAGACCATTGGCTAGGCGCCCCCAATTGGAAGCAAAATGAAGGCCGTTTTACCCTAAACTATCGCTTTACTACAGAAATGGCCCCCATCATAACGCGTAAAGTCAAAATTGAAATTAACACCCGTGAACACTTTCATGTTGAACCCCATGCCCTAAAATCTTTTGAAGTCAAAAACCAATGGTATAGCGGCACCTCCTCTGTTTTAACCTATACCATCGACGAGCTATTAGCGACAAAATTACGCGCCCTTTATCAAAGAAGAAAAGGC
>CAYGFJ010000221.1:1555-3039 GCA_964349115.1 uncultured Francisellaceae bacterium | reverse complement strand
TTGTGGATGTCTATTTGTGATAGCAAGGTGTTACCCAAAATTTTAAATTTTGGTTTTACAAATGTGCCATTTGCCTTAAGCAGGCAAATGGCCGTTTCATCACAAGAAGTTTCAATGGAGAGAATAATCATCACTTATAATATAGTAATATATTTGGGAAATGTCAATATTATACTTCTAAATTATTTGTGGTATTTTAATTATGAGTAGTACATCAAAAACTTATTTGTATCGGGAATTTAAGAAAGACCAAACGAACAGCACAACATCTGCCGAGAGAGGCAAGGAGGAGTCCCATGAGAATGAATTGGGATGAACCGCTTGAGGAGAAAGAAGTAATAGCCCGCATTATTGAGCTCAATAAAGGCAATATTGTTTATGGGAAAAGCCCAGTTTTAGGATTTCCCGGAGAAGCACCTGATAAAATTGTTAAAAAAGTTTCAAGGTTGTATATCTTGAAGCATGCAAATAATATTGGTATGCACACCAATCCTCCTGATTCAAAAAAATCAGACAGGTCGGAAAAAGGTTTTGTCGGTTCTCAAGAAGCCGAGAGGGAAGTCGTGGCTATGCTTGCTGATCTTCTTGATGGAGATTCGGAGGAAATAGATGGTTACATTTCTCCCGGTGGGACAGAATCCAATATTGCTGGGTGTTGGATTGGACGCAATCGAGCAAAAAATCTTCCCACGGCCGTTATTTGCAGTTTTCTAACTCATTATTCAGTTTCTAAAGCAGTTGACGTTTTGGGGATTCCTCCAGAAAATTTTTATTGCATTGGTACTGATCTTGATGGTCATATTCTGGTTCAACAATTGGAATACACTCTCGAAGATTTATCGAAGCGCGGGTTTCGTCACTTTATTGTTATTGGCAACGCAGGAACGACAATGCTCGGATCTGTGGATGATATTTCTGCTATGGGTCACGCTATTACCAGCTTCAAATCGAGATACCCGACTGCTGTGGTTCATTTTCATGTGGACGCGGCCTTTGGGGGTTTTATCATTCCATTTTTGCCACTTTTACCCAAGATCGGTTTTTCCAATAAAGAGGTGGATTCAATTGCTCTGGATCTCCACAAGACAGGCCATGGTCAATATGGTAGTGGTGTTATCTTGGCTCGCAGAGGTTTGTTTAAATTCATCAAGACTAAAGCCCCATATGTTCCGGGCGAGGATTCTACTTTGTGTGGTTCGCGTGGCGGGGTTATTGCTTATACCAGTTACGCCGTTATGAAGTCCCTTGGCAAAAAAGGTTATGCTAAGGTGGCTGAAGAACGCATGAAGACCGCTCTTGAGATTCATGAGCACCTCAAGAGTTATGGATTTAAGGTTTTTAATCCCGATATCAATATTGTTGCGGTGAAGGGTAAATATCCTGAAAATCTTGAGGAATTTATTGTTCACAAACAGGATAATTTCCCTAAGGATATGCGAAATCCAGGTCTGGGGGACCAGAGTATTTGGAATATTGTTGTTATG
>CAYGFJ010000221.1:0-1455 GCA_964349115.1 uncultured Francisellaceae bacterium | reverse complement strand
TCGGATAAGACTGATACAGGTATTGAAAAGACGAGCAGGTGCTCGTCTTTTTTGTTTACTCCGGTCTAATATGGAGAATTTGGCGGGCGGGACGGGACTCGAACCCGCAGTCACGGTTTTGGAGACCGTTGGTTTGCCAATTAACCGACCCACCCGCGCAAGGGCAATGTGCTATTGATCCAGTAGTATTCTAGGGGAAATATAATTTATGTCAAGTTGACGGCAGATGCCTATTTTGTTACTCTGACCTTGTAGTATTTTGATAACAGCAAAACCTAAATCTTGGTCCCATAAGACTTGCTTATGGGGTTGGGCCTTGATAGTTGCAAACATCTTATTTTGTAACATGGTGACCTCTGCACAAGTAGTGGTTCGGTGGATCTTCCGTAAAAAAGATAATCAATATCTTCTTTTTTAAAAGAGTATGAGTTGATGAGACGGCGAATTATTATATTTGCCAAAAAATTGGGTGGTACCACGGAGTTAAACTCTTCGTCCCTATGCATTTTGCGTCATGCTTAGTGTTTAGAGACGAGGAGTTTTTGTTTTTGCAATAACTTTTCGGGATGTGTCTTGAGTGTCAACAAGTTCTTTGATAAGAAAGGAGACGGCCTATGAGAGGAGAGGAATTGGTTTCTTTTGAGGATTTTAAAAAGAAATTTGGATTTATTCCAAAAAAAATCGGCCTTGTTGGGGTTGAGAGAGAACAATTTGTGGTGGACACCAATGGCAATATTGTGCCGATGGCGGCTAAAGTATTGGAGCATCTATCGCGGGGTGGTCGTAAAAGGGAGTTCGGTTATGAATTATCAGCGTGCCAGGTAGAATCCAGGGTTGGTCCAGTAAAGATTGGAGATCTGTATAATCAATTATCAACCCAGCAGGGTAAAATGGACCAGGTGGTCAAATCTCTTGGTTTAGATTTCAATTATCATGAAGTCGGACCCCATGATATGCCTCTGGATGTTTATCCGGACCCTACTGGTAGATATCAAAAAATCATTATCGACATGCCGAGAGAAGTTCTACTTGCAGCATGTCGAGTGATGGGCACTCATGTTCATATCGGTATGCCAAGTATTGAGACTGCTATTGAAGTTTACAACCGGGTAATTGCAAATACTGAAAATCTATGTCGCATGGGGGATCATTCAAACGGGGAGAGGCTTGCCATATACAAGGTAATGGCAAAGAAGTGGGAGCCTAAACCGTTCATGTCACCGGAACATTTTTACGAAGTAGCTAAAGAGGAAGGGTTTGTTCATGACCCAAGAAAATGTTGGTATCTCATAAGGATATCGGTGCATGGGACGATTGAGTTTAGGATGTTTGGTTCAACTTGGAACTTGAATGAGATTCTAGGATGGGCTAAGGCCTGTCATAAGCTGTGTTTTCCTGATTGGTAGGGCGCACCTCGGTGTGCCCTATTATTATTTATTTGCTATATTATTTATG
>CAYGFJ010000220.1:0-3046 GCA_964349115.1 uncultured Francisellaceae bacterium | reverse complement strand
ACAAAACTGCCTGGGCTCATCGCGTGTCCAGGACGACCCACCGCAAAGTAGATGACCAAAGCCAAAATGCCAGAGCAAAAAATCTGGATGATGGGCGAACCCAATGCATCGGTCAGGGTCACTTTCATTTCTTGGATAAAGTTGTAATGAATATTGTTGCCAAACTGGCGAATTTGCTGCTCTTCTCCACCAAAAATTTTGACTTCGCGGTATCCTAAAATGGCCTCTTCAGCAGAATGCATGACATTGCCCATGGCATTTTGGATGCGTCGTGACAGTTTACGAAAACGCTGACTGACAAAACGCACAAAAGTCACCAAAAATGGCAGAACCAAAAAGACGAGCAGGGTGAGCCGCCAGTTGGTGATGAGCATCACGGTGATGAGCCCCGCCAAGAAGCAGGACTGCTGAACCAAAATGGTGAAAGTGCTGCCCGTCGCCTGGACGATTTGATCGACATTGTAGGTGAGCTTGGAGAGCAAACGCGCTGAGGCGGAATGATCAAAGAAACGCGCTGGTAGCCGCATAATATGGGCAAACATCTGCCCCCGCAGGACCATCACAATTTTCTTACTGATAAACCCCATAAAATATGTCGAGAGCACATTGCCAATGCCTCTTACCAAAAAGAGCCCAATGATCAGCGCGGGCAGAATGGCAAGAAAATGGGCGTCTTTGTCAATGAAGCCCTTGTCCAGCAAAGGTTTGAATAGATAGGTGCTGTAAGAATCCACGCCCGCACACATCACATTGCCGATGGCTGCAAAAATGATGGCTGGCCAATAAGGCAAGACGTATTTTAAGATGCGTGCATAGAGGGTCCAGCCGGACTCTTTTGCAAGACTCATGAAACACTCCAGGCGGGAATGGCGGCTCCATTGGGAAAGAGGCTTAAAGTTTCATCCAAAACGGGTTTGGAATGCATGATTAAAACCAGTTTTTGCAGCGAGGGATCTCCCGCACGACTGTCTTGCACAACGATGATATTGGCATAAGGCGCATTGGGGCCTTCCTTGATTAAAGCTTGATTGACGGTGAAGTGGGCTGCAGCGACATAATCATTGGTGAGGGCCCCCATGATGACATCAGGCAGAGCCCGAGGAATGTCAGCGGCGTCCAATTCTTTAAACCGCAAATGTTTGGGGTTTGCTGTGATGTTGATGGGGGTGGCGAGCAGGCCAGATTTGGGATCCAGCTTAATCAGGCCCCTCTGCGCCAAGAGCAACAGCGCGCGACCTTCATTGCTGGGGTCATTGGGGATTGCAATCAAGGCACCATAAGGCAAAGCGGCAATGCTATGTATTTTGACAGAATAAAAACCCATGGGATAAACGAAAGTTTTGCCAATGGGTTTGATTGTGTAGCCATGGGCTGCAATTTGTGTGTCCAAATAGGGGATGTGCTGAAAGATATTGGCGTCAATTTGTCCGGTGGCCAATGCTTCGTTGGGAAGGACATAATCGTCAAACACGACGGTTTTGATGGTGATGCCATATTGGTCTTTAGCGACAGAAGTGGCCACCTGCATGACTTGTTCTTCAGGGCCAGAGGTGATGCCCACCCGAATGACATTGGCATTGCCCACCCAATGCTGGGCTGTTGCAATGTGATAGCCCGAACCTAGGGCCAAAACGACGACAATCAGCGTCCACCATTTTAAAGTACGTTGTTTGGAAGACAAATCTCCCACCCACTGAACCCCCTGGACCAAAATCACCAAAAGCGCGATGGTGATCAGCATGACGGTGACGTCAAAGCGTTGATAGCCATAACGAATGGCCACATCCCCCAAGCCGCCACCGCCAATGACACCGACCACCCCCGAATACGAAATCAGAGCGATAATGGTGAGGGTGGCCCCTTCCAGCAAAGGCAAAAAGCTTTCGGGAACAATCACTTTGTAAATCAACTGCCAAGGCGTCACACCCATGGCGTGGGCGGCTTCAATCAAACTTTTGTCAACTTGCCTGAAAGCCGACTCTGCAATCCGTGCGTAAAAAGGGATGGCTGCAATGGTCAGGGGGACGATGGAGGCATTGGTGCCAATCGAAGTGCCGACAAGGAAACGCGTGATGGGGATCAGCGCCACCATCAGCACAATAAAAGGGATGGACCGTCCCACATTCACGATAAAACTGAGTAGGCGGTATATCCAAGGTTTGTCCCACACCCCACCTTTTTGGGTGACGAGGAGCGCTATCGCCAGTAGCAGCCCTACAAAAATGGCGAGCACACTGGCACAGAAGACCATGTAGATCGTCTGCCAGCTGCTACTGAGCAAGAGTTGCGGATCGACTGACATATCCTAAAACCTCCACTTCAACGCCTTGTGATTGAATAAATTGAATGCCCTGAACGATGGCTTCGCGCTGGCCCAAAAGTTCGCAAATGCTGACGCCGATACTGGCATGATGCACCCAGGCCAAGTGGGCCTGTAAAATATTGGTGGTGACATTGAATTTGTTGTGCAGACTCACCATGATCGGCTCCCCTGCTGATTTGCCTAAAAAAGTCAGGCGAACAATGGGGACTGAAGTGTCTGAGGGGTCTTTCATGATGAGGGATTGCAGGCCTTCTGGCAGCTCTACCTGTAAATTTGAGAAGACAAATTTTTTGGCCAAAGGCGTTTTGGGACGGCTGAATAACTCAATGACGGGCGCTTCTTCCAAGATTTCACCCTGATCTAAAATGCAGGCGCGGTCGCAAATGCGTTTGATGACGTCCATTTCATGGGTGATCAATAAAATGGTGAGGCCCAATTCTTCATTGATCGATCGCAGTAATTCCAAAATCGAACGAGTGGTTTCCGGGTCCAAGGCACTGGTCGCTTCATCGGACAAGAGGACTTTTGGACGATTGGCCAGAGCGCGGGCGATGGCAACGCGTTGCTTTTGTCCCCCTGAGAGCTCATGCGGATAGGCTTCTTTACGCAGACCCAAACCTGTGAGTTCACACAGTTCATCAACACGTTTGCTGCGGTCTTTTTTGCTCGCACCCAGCAATTCTAAAGGGAAGGCAATGTTTTGCGCGACCGTCCGGGAGGACA
>CAYGFJ010000219.1:0-3073 GCA_964349115.1 uncultured Francisellaceae bacterium | reverse complement strand
CTGCATTGGTAGACCCAAACAATGCGGGACAAACTGTCGTGATCACTCCTACCACAAATACCTTTGGTGTGTACAGCAATGGCGGAACAACTCCCCTTTATGTCACAGCAGTGAATACAGTGGGTGCAGGTGCTGCTACATCGACAGCCGAACTGCAAGGCACCACGAATACCAGCACAGTTGTCCCCTATCATATTAACTATACCCCTTGTGGAATTGGCCAAAGTGCAGTTGACCTCACAACCTGCACGGGCGCAACAGGCTGCCCATTGACCAGCTCATTGTCACAATGTAAGGCCCTACTCGGAACGGTGACCTATAGCTATGAGATCCCCGATAATGTGTACGCTGATGATTATGAAGGTGCAACTGCACTCACTTATTCCATTGGAATGTAAGACTTAAAAGTCATGCATAAAAAAACCCGGTCATGCCGGGTTTTTTTATGCTTCCAAATGCTAGTTGGATTGTACAGGCATTGTTAAAGTTTGATTGCCATAGACTCCGGTAAACTTCACCACTCCTGGCTTGGATGTTGCTATTTTCCATGTTCCACCCGCATACAAGACATGGTAGCTTGAGCCTTCTGGCAAAGGCGAACAACTGCTTCCACTGGTGCTGCACAACTCTCCATTTCTCAATGAAATATAGCTGTTGCCCGTATTGGAAATGGTCACTGCATTACCCGATCTTTGCGCACTCACCACTGGCAAAGGCTTGGCGGGCAACACCATCACTTTAACGGTATAGCCATAATTTAAACCAAAATCACTGACCGCCGTCTTTTCCTCAGTGTGCGCCGCCAATGGACTTTGAACATTCATGATACTTAATGTGTAATACATATCTTGCTTGGGATTGGGGTCTAAATTCACCAAGCGAACCTTACGATCTGCATTGGCAGGCACTGCAATTTTTAAAGGAGACACCATCAAACCAAAGTCTTGTGGATTCATCCCTTGCTTGTAAACCACTGCTGCAGATTTCGCATCAGCGGGATCTTTAATCAAACTGGGGGTCACAGCAACATAGGCGGTGTCCGCATCAGGATTGGAAATGGTAATGTCCTGAACATTATTGCCCGCTTGGATAAACACCAACATCGGACTTGCTGTAAACGCAGCAAGACTGGATGACACTGCAAGCGCAACGCCCGCGATGGCAAAATTTACTTTTTTCACTTTAGATTCTCCTTGGGTTATTGAATTGTAAGCGGATAATACTCATTTTGCCTGACTTCTTCTTGACAAGTTAAAGGTAGTGCAGCAGGCAAAGTATCAGTCCAGGTATTGCCTGGAAAAAGGGTTTTTCCTAAATTAGAAAGAGTGTTGCATTTTTTGTGGTCCGCAGCTGTGCACTGCTGACACTCGCCCACAATAACTGTGGTGTTGCCGGTATTAGTAAGGGTCAAAGCAGTACCTGTTCGAACCGCTTTGATGGTGTGATCAAGCTTCACCGGTCGGACATACAAAGTGACGCCATAGGCAATAATCACTTGTACCCCCGTCGTCACTTTTGAAGAAGGAGAGGCCAGGGCCACCAATTGACCCGTCACGGGTTTGATCACCACTTGATAAACGATGTCTGAAGTGGGTGGCGCACCCAAATACAAAGCCCGCACAATCCGCGTTTGGTTGGCAGGCACAATCAATTTACTGGGTGTTGCAATCAGCCCCACTTGCAAAGGGTTGTCTTCCAAAGCAACAAACTTTTGAGTGGGCAAGCCCGGATTGTCCAAACGATAAATTTGTAGTTCAACATACGCGGTGTCGCTGCCCACATTTTGGACCATGATGTCTTGAAAGCGGTTTTCGTAGTTTAAGTCTGCAATCATGGGTTCAACTGAAATAGCTGACGCATGCAAGCACTGAAAGAAAAGGCTTAAAAACATCACGCTGACGACTTTGAAAAAAATCCGCATAAACCCAATGGCAATTAAAAGTGGTAGTTTTCATTTTAATTTCAATCAGGCATAATGGCAAGCTCTTTTAATCCCCCCGACTTTAAGGAACCCCGCCATGACTGACGCCACTGCCACCACCCCTGCTTTCAATATCCAAAAAATATTTGTACTGGACCAATCTTTCGAAGCCCCCCACTCCCCTGACGCATTCACAGGCACCTGGGCGCCTGAGGCCAATCTGGAGATGAACATCAGTTTTGAAAAGCTGGATGAATCCACTTATCAGGTGGTCTTGAAAATGACAGTCACCACCAAGAACCAAGATAAGACTGCTTTTATCATTGAGCTCAAACAAGCGGGCATTTTCACCTTGCAAAACATCCCCGCTGATCAAGTGGAGCCTTTACTCCTGGCCTACTGCCCCAACACTTTGTTCCCCTATGCCCGTGAAAATATTGCCACAGCAGTCTTCCGCGGCGGCTTTCCTGAACTCAACTTAAGCCCCGTCAATTTTGATGCGCTCTACTGGCAAAGCAAACAACAGCAAGCGGCACCGCAAACGACAACGGTTAATTAAGCTTGTCGGCGTTCACGGCCCTTAAAAACGTCCTGATCCATCACCACGCTCTCAGCCTTGACCAAGAAAGCCCTTGGGTCAAAGCTTTGTGTTTCGGCATTTTGAAAGAAAAAGAAACGCTCGATTTCATTCTGGCTCAATTTTTAAAAAAGCCCCTTTCTCTGGAGCAAGATGGCAATTTGGCTCTTGTTTTGTATATCGGCACTTACCAATTGCTGCGGATGGACATGAAGCCCTATGCTGCAATTTTTGAGACCGTGGAACTTGCAAAACAACACCATCTCCCCCCCACTTTGGTCAATGCGGTTTTACGCAATATTGATCGCAAACGGGATACCCTCCTCGCCGCAGTGCCAGAAGAAGCTGCTTTCAACCACCCTGCTTGGATTTCGAAATTAATAAAAGATGCCTACCCACAAGATTGGCGGGCCATTGTGCAAGAAAACAATGCCCATCCGCCCTTCTATTTGCGTGTGAATCAGCGAAAAATAAGCTGTGCTGACTATTTGGATTTGCTGAAAAATGAAGGAATCACTGCCGAGCAACATGCATTGCCATGGTCCCCTCCACCCCAACCCTCCTCCGCGAGGGAG
>CAYGFJ010000218.1:0-3080 GCA_964349115.1 uncultured Francisellaceae bacterium | reverse complement strand
ATGCTTACCTAGGGCTTCCCGCACTGCGTCAAATTCGTATGCTTTCAACCCTTGCCAGTAAAGTGAAATTAAGCCTTCTGATGGATTTTTGCCATACTGTTCAGACACAAGCTGCATCACATTTATAAAATTATCATAATCAGATTGTTTCAATTGTTTTCTCCTCGCTTCCAAAAAGTATTTTTCTCGCAGCCTCTCGCACACGGTCGTTTTCTGTTCGTCTTGATGCAACACGTCGCACGTCAATATCGCGTTGTGTAGATTTATTGTACGGGCTTCGCGTCCAAATACGCCAAGCAGCCTGCCAGTCCGCTTTTTTAGCCTTTGCCTGATTAGCGTTTGCAAGCCAGTAGTCTTTAAAGCCATCCGCCAATAAACGAACTTCATCTGAGGTTCTGTCTGGTTTATCAGCAAGCGCCCATTCTCCCCATGCTTTTGGTAAAACCCAATCATCAGGAAGTTTTGTTCCTTTTTTTGCAACAGTCGAAGCCGAAGGCGTAGACATATCTTTTGAAGGGAATCCATTTTCAGGAATCAGTGAATCAGGATTCAGTGAATCAGGATTCAGTAAGAGGGAATCAGGAATCAGCACGAGCGGTTCCGTTTTTGTACCGATTAAATCGGGCTTTGTTCCGTCTTGATTCATCTCTATGTTTTTGCTATTTAATTCTGTAATGTCAGGAATATCGCTACCAGCATCTCTTTCGTTCTTATGTGGATTTTGGTGCTTCTCAAAATTGACTATTTTGATGTACTTCTTCCCTTGTTCGGCGTAGAACCGAATAAATCGGGCTTGCTCCAGATTATTCACGAGTAACTCGATGTCGCACACGTCATACGGCAGAATCTGTACCTTTAGCATCTTTGGGCGGTACTCAATACAGCCTTTGAAGTTTGCAATAGTCCACATCCCGATAAATGCGAGCCTAGCGAGCGGATCAAGTTCGCTGAGTTTGTCGTTATGGAAGAATGCTGGTTTGATATTTCTAGCGCGTGCCATCCTGTGCCTCCCTAATCCTTGACCAGCAAATACCACAGAAATATGCAAATGTTTTTTTATCAGACCACAGTCCTTTTGCCATAGCGATTTCGGCTGCATCTAAAACATCATGAACGCCTAGTTGTTCGACAAATTTTTTGATTGATTGTAAATTTGCCCTACTATAACCATCTGTTGAATTTTTTTGATTGAAAGCGTCAGCAACACGCCAGCATTCTTGCTCTATTCGATGAACGCGAGATTCAATAATTTCATGGTATCCGCGTACCTGTGCTTCTTTTTCCGCAATATCTAAAGCCTTTTCCTTAAGGCTTTGTGGTATTGATTGAAGTGATCTTGCGCCTTTTCCTAAATTACAAGAAACGCAGGATGTAACCAAATTATCAATATTGTTTTTTCCTCCCTCTGCAACAGCAAGAATATGATCTACGTGTAAAATCGTTGTAGGAGGGTGTGATCCGCAATATTGGCAAATAAACCCATCGCGCTTAAAAACGTCAAAGCGGATTTTTTTGGATAATGGCTTGCGCGCTGCGTTCATATAAACCCTTTGAACAGCACACAAATTGAGGTCGTATTGGCCCGAATGGCAAGCGAGTTGCTGGAAGGGTCATCAAGATATGTGCTGATCGAAAGTTTCATACATCCATTCAATTATTGGCTACGACAGCCACACCAGAATATTACCGAAACTTTTTTAATTTAGCAAGCGTTATGTGCGCTGCCGCACATACGCAGGTTTACACCCATGCGCCAATCGTTAAAATACAATAAGTTATCCTATGTGTCCGACATGAATGTCGGGGACGTTATGTGGGCTTGCGCACGGAAAAAATATTACGGCAGGCGCACAATTCAACATTTTTTGTTTTAATCAATACTTCGCAAAATATGGCAGGGATTTACCCTCAGAATACTGATTCGCGGTATGCTTGGGATACCTCTTTTTCCTCGGCAACTTCGCGGCCTTTTCAATGCATGGCGCGTGGATAGGTAGCTTGGTTGAGCGTTGGCAAATGAAACACTTACCATTTGGAGGCTTAATCTTGTCCATAATTCACCTTGTGTATATTGCAGCAATGGCTAATCGGCTTGCGTAAAGTAGAATTAATTTTGCTTTACGCAATTGTGCGCGTTAAAATCCGCCATGCTGTTGCAGCCACTCTTAGAACTTGTCCATTCCCTGTGGCTTTAATTCTGTCCACCCTATCGGCCACCCCATAAGCCACTCTGCAAAATCTGGCGACCACTTCTTCAATCCCGTCAGAGCCACTAAAACCTCCCCAAGATTTGATTCCCAATGGTAACTTTTGGGATTGATGAGCCGCGAAGCGTGGTAGCATTCCATCGCGCTGTCTGGCAAGTAGGAAGCGCCTAGGGTAGGCAGCATACTCGACAGCGCAAACGGTGCGCCATCCAAGCAATTGTCCGCCCAAAATGCCTCCTCCTGCTCCTGCAAAAAGTGCCAACTCATTCATCATTCCCCCTCAGATTATCAACCCACTCCGCTGCATCCGGTACGCCAGCCCAAGCCTTCGTGCCTTTTTTCACCATTTCGTCTAGCTCGCGCTTAAATTGCACCGTGCTGATCGCCCGCATCCACTCGATTTCGGTCTGCCAGTGGTCATGCTCTTTAATGCATATGCTTGATTCACAGTGATTATCGCGTAAGATGGTAAAACTTTTACGGCAATATTTACAGGTTTTCATGGCCCAGCCTTTCATGGCGTTTTGCAATGGCTAGTATAGTTATTTTATTTTCTTTCCAAAATTGAGCCGCTTCGGGCGACATTTGCGCGATGGTTTTGTCATCAAAATTTAACCATTCATCCGTCGAGTGGAATTGGCAACCTATTTTTATATGAGCATCAAAAAATAGCACCGACCATCGCAATCCTGTTAGACTGACCAATCCTTTTGAAAGCGTTGCGACACCATAAGTAGCACCCTTAAGGTTAGCACCCTTAAGGTAAGCACCCTCAAGGTAAGCACCCGCAAGGTTAGCACCCTTAAGGTTAGCACCCGCAAGGTTAGCACCCGCAAGGTTAGCACCCTCAAGGTAAGCACCCGCAAGGTTAGC
>CAYGFJ010000217.1:0-3081 GCA_964349115.1 uncultured Francisellaceae bacterium | reverse complement strand
GTGTGTAGGTTGAAAATATCCCTGAAAGAACTTACTGTTCTTACTTGGCTTCAGTGCGCGATGAATCAGGTTCATCAGAGGAGTCCTTTTTAGTTTTCTTTAAAGTCAGATGGTAGCAAATTTTACCTGCGAAGTAAAATATGAGTCGCAAAATTTACCTTGCAGCAGAAAATAGATATTCCCGCCAAGCCGCCCCACACTCGGGGTGTTTAAGACCGAACATGAGGTTGGCTTTGAGATAGCCCAATTTGTCGCCACAATCGTAACGGGTTCCTGAAAAACGATGAGCATGAAAGGTTTCTGTTTGAAGTAATTGGGCAATGCCATCGGTGAGTTGAATCTCGCCCCCACTGCCTTTTTGAGTACGGGCCAGGGCCTCAAAAATCTGAGGTGGGAGAATGTAACGGCCGACCACAGCAAGATTGGAGGGAGCCTCTTTTGGCTCTGGTTTTTCGATGATGTCAACAATCCGACCGTTTTGATCAACGGCTACCATGCCATATTGAGCACTGTGGGCAATGTCAATCTCTTGAACAGCCAAAACACCGGACACGTTTTTTTGAGCCTGAATGGCCACCATTTCATCCAAACCTGGGCCATCAATCAAATCGTCAGCAAGCAGGACAGCGAAAGGCTCATTACCAATCACGTCTTTGGCGCAGAGCACGGCATGGCCCAAACCCAAGGCCTCTTTCTGGCGAATGTAAATGCAATTGACATGGGCGGGGGGAATGTTTTGTACTGCCGCCAGAAGATCCCATTTTTCTTTGGCTTTAAGCTGGTATTCCAATTCAAAATTTTGATCGAAGTGGTCTTCAATCGCCCGTTTTGCACTGCTGGTGATAAAAATCAAATCAGTGATCCCTGCACGAATGGCTTCTTCCACGGCATATTGAATCAATGGCTTGTCGACCACAGGCATCATTTCTTTGGGAGAGGCTTTGGTGGCAGGCAAAAAGCGCGTGCCCAAACCGGCAACGGGAAAGACCGCTTTGGTGATTTTCATCGGATTATTGCCCGTTGGATTTTGGCATGTAGTAGATGGGGTTCACAGGCGTGCCAAATTTGCGGACTTCAAAGTGCAGCATCGACTGCCCATTAATGGTGCCGATCACCCCAATCTGCTGACCGCGCGTCACATTTTGCGCTTGCTTTACACTGATTTGGGAAAGATTGGTATAGGCTGTTAAAAAATTGTTGTTTTGCTTGACAATCACCATTTGTTGATATTCTGCCGCACCAACACCGCTATACAACACTTGTCCATCTGAAGAGGCTAAAACAGGCGTTCCCGCTGGAGCAGATAACTGCACCCCCTTTCCAAAGAGGCCGGTGCCCTCACCAAATTTTTGGGCCACAGTGCCCGTCAAGGGCCAGGACCATTGGTCACCGCCAACCGTTACGACACCGCTGGGTGTCACACTCAAAATGCTTGCAACAGATGCATTCACCTTGGATTTGAGCGGCATACCTTTGCTGCTGACTGTACTGTCATTCACCAACTGAGTGGCCAATTGACTGGCAGATGTATTCGTCGATGCTCCAGATGGAGGAACAGCCTGCTTTGGCAGATACACTTTGCCCGTAGTTTCGCCATTTGGATTGGTGGGATAATTGAGATTTTGCGCGGGGAGCGAAGCTGAGACAAGCAAAGGTGCGGTATTGCCACCGTACTCCCCTGACTGTGTTGCCACAGCGACTTTATTCAACTGTTGTGAGGTCACAATTTGCAGCGTTTGGCCAATCATAATATTGTAGGGGGGATTGATATGATTCATTGCTGCAAGCTCTTGATAGCTCATGTGATAGCGACTTGCAATGCCACCCAAACTATCTCCCGGAACAACCGTATAAAGGATGGCTCCTGGAATGGTCACAGGGGTGGGTTTTGGATGGTTGGCACTCGACACGCCAGTGATGGGTGCCTGCGTACTCTGCATGCATCCTGTCAGCAAAAAAGCAACCAGGCAGACTGTACTGACCAGTGTTAAAATGTACTTCATTACGAATCTCCTTGTCTTACACATTAAATATCAAACCACTCTTTGACTTTTCCAACGTGATGATGCGCCGTTAAGTCAATTTGTAATGGAGTAATTGAAACTTGATGGGCATGAATGGCATGAAAGTCAGTGCCCTCAGTGCCATCCTTGATTTTTCCTGAGTCTCCCAACCAGTAAATTCGCCGACCTCGACCATCTTCAGAGGCAATAATGGGTTCGGAAATATGACGATCGCCCTGACGTGTAATCTTATATCCACGCAAATCTTCAAAAGGCAAGCTTGGAACATTCACATTTAAAATCAAACCTGGGTCGACTTTCTTTTTCTGCAATTGCAAAACCAAATCACAGGCCACTTGAGCTGCTGTTTCATAAAACATAGGGTCATGACCATGGGCGGTGGCTGAAATGGCAATCGGCGGATATTTCAAAAAGCGCCCTTCCATCGCACCCCCGACGGTTCCCGAATACAAAACATCATCCCCCAAATTGGCGCCAGCATTGATGCCCGACACCACCATGTCAGGCTCTTCATTCAAAAATCCGCTTAAGGCAATTTTGACGCAATCCGCGGGAGTTCCATTCAACTGCCACCAGCCCGTGGGTGTTTTCATAATGCGTAAAGGGTTTTCTAAAGTAATGGCTCGGCTGACCCCACTGCGATTTTGATCCGGCGCAATCACTGATATTTTGGCAATCTTCGACAGCGCCTCAGCCAAAACGGTAATCCCTGGCGCAAAAATTCCATCATCATTGGTAATTAAAATATGCAAAACAAAACCCTATGCTTCAATAGACCAAGTATCTTAGCGATCCCGCAAGGTTTTAGCAAATGGGGTGAATGATGGGGCTCGAACCCACGACAACTGGAATCACAATCCAGGACTCTACCAACTGAGCTACATTCACCATAACCTGAAACTGGTGCGCCCGACAGGATTCGAACCTGTTACCCTCGGCTTAGAAGGCCGATGCTCTATCCAAATGAGCTACAGGCGCATAAAACCTGGTCGGGGTAGAGGGATTCGAACCCCCGACATCCTGCTCCCAAAGCAGGCGCGCTACCAGACTGCGCTAT
>CAYGFJ010000216.1:0-3109 GCA_964349115.1 uncultured Francisellaceae bacterium | reverse complement strand
AAATCAGCGAGTGCCATAGTACTTTTTGATTCCTCAAGTCCTCGCGCCCTATCCAAGAGATCCACTTTTCCTTCGATCAAACAGCTCCTAATTTTCTCTTGCTCAAATTCTTCTGCTATTTCCAGCATTCTCATGTTCTCAAGCCCAATAAGAGGGTCAGAGCCCGTAATACTGTAATAAGAAGACTCCTCCATCCTCTTTAGGCCCTTTAAAATTCGCAACAATTGTTGACGTTCGTCTGGGGTCGGCTTCTGACCCGCACAGGCGCTCAGAAGCGTTAACGCCTGAAGCCCACTTGTGAGCCCCGCTTTAGTAACCTCTGTAATATAGCGATCTGATAAATATAGCCTTAATGCTCCTTGAATTTCCACTACCGTGTCCTGGATCTTCTGAGAGCCTTTTACCATTTCCGTCTTGAGCTTCTGGACATGAATATTTGCACTTTTAAATTTATCAGTGGCTTTCTCGTTCTGACTAATGCGCTCCCATATCTCAGCAAGGCAACTTATCGTCTTATCAACCTGAGAAGATAGCGTTTCAATAGCAAGGAGCTGTTTCTCCAATAACAGATTTAACTGACCACGAGGAGAAAAAGTTAGCTCTCCATGCTGATTCATTACTCTACAGAAACTTTCGCTTCCATTGACATGCTGCCGCAACGCTAAGAATAAGGAGGCGAGTTGAGCTGCCAGCTCTGCATACTGTCCATACTCAGAAAAGTCTTTAGGCAAGCCTGCTCCAATCTCTTCTCGAAGTTGAGAAGTGTCCAAGGTCCAAAATTGCATCTTGGATAAGAAACTGTCTGCGTACCGCATTAATAATTGTTGCTCGGCTGGAACAATATCTGCCGCAGTTGAAGCATCTGGAGAAATTTCAGCACCAAGTAGATCATAGCCGCTCGTAGAAGAAAGTAAGGGGAGTTCTTTCTTTTTCTTCCTCGCTTCATTGAAACATTGTGCCGAAAGGTTAAAATCGTCTTTTTTTACCGCCGCTAAGAGCTTCCCTATTGAGAGCTTTACTAATGCTGTTCGCGCTTTTTCTTGTGGGGCCGATAATCCATCCTGCTCTTTAATATCATCTTGCGCAGAAAAATCATCGGGCAATACCGAATACAGCATGATTTTGGTCATTGCAATGAGCTGGCGTTCCTGCAGTTTTGCAATGCTATCTAGCTTCGTAACAATAGATTCCGCTGCAGCTCCTTTTTCTTCGCCTGAGATATAAATCTTTAACTGCACCGAGAGCGCACGTAAATTATTACTCAAAGCAAGCTTGGCCGGCACATCTACGGTGGGCGGTAATTTTGTAAGTTCTTCCAAATAACGGTCGATATCCTGAGCAAGCTCTGTTAAGGCCGTGATTCGATCTGAAGTTAAACCCACAAGTGCATCTGAAAATTTTTCAAAAATCATCACTTGCAACATAAAATCAGCAGATAAGGTATCTCTGGTTTGATGCGGCGTTACAGCAGCAGCGGCTGTTGTTGCAACAGATCGCATCCATCCTTTTGTATTTTTACTAGCCTTCAGCCCCTTTTTCAGGCAATTAACAAACTTTCGAGCCGCATCATAACGGCCTCTTGGAAGGCTTGGAAACTTTGCGAAGTCGATATTGCAGTGCTCCAAAAAGGAGTTTAACATCCCCTGCGCGTCGATAACCCTTCTATAAGCTCGTACGCCTTGTCCCGCTTTTTTAATTTCCTCTACAAATCGATCCCCTGGGTCTCTGCTATCCACTGCCCAGTCCTTTAACGCGCTGAATATGCCCTCAACCGCAGCCCCCGCTGCCGCGCTTACCACCTTCGCCTCAACTGCTGCTCCGGCCATGCTTCATCCTTCCACGTGAAAATAAAAATTATTTTACACAAGACGGTCGTTGAAGTATAGCTTGTTTGCAGCCAGATTTTTAGCTTAAATAAAATGTATGTTTTTATATTTTCCGGCAAGGGGTTCCAAGCCTAAACCCCAGACCGTAAATTTTGCCACGAATGTCGCCGGTATCCCAAATAGGAGAGCCTAAAAAAGTGGGGGCAATCATGCCGCTTTTTTATGCTCTCCTGGAAATGAATGGTATACGTCTATTGATTTCGATAATTTTCTGATGCGTTCACGTTCTTCAATTGCACGTACTGCATTATTATTGACTGACTCTATAAAAATGAACATAAAAATAAAGAAAAGTGCACCGCATGCAGTGGCCATGTCAATATTTATGAACCTAAACAAGGCCGTCGGTATAAGAAGCCCACCTGTTAAAAACAGCCCAAGAAATCCTATGCGCTCACTCACATCATAGTGTTCCTCGAATAAAGCCCCGTGAATATCAAATGAATGAAAAATCGTTGCACAAAGAAAGAATCCAAAGCCAAGTAGGATGCACAGCAGGGATACCCACCCCTCAAATGAATGAGTAAAAAAGATAGTTGTCTCATAGTCAAGCGGATAAAATAAAGCCGAAAATCCAGGGATCAGTGTGAGCAGGATAATTGGTAACTCCATACTCTTTGCAAAATCACGACATTTATCCTTTGAATAACACAATAAGTTATTTTTAAACAGGGTAATACCAAAGGCAAGCATCCAGGATGGAAAGACCACAGAAGGCTCTGAACACCACCAAATGATTTGCTGAAAGCTCGAAAGAAACTGCCTCGGATAGGTCAGATAGGTTTTCCAAAGAAAAATCGCTTCTAACACTATGCCTATCAGCAAAACCCACTGCCATAATTTAAGCTTTTCTAACATATGATCTCCCTTGTTTTTTATACAATGGATGTACTTTATCAAATTCAATTTGCAGCTACAACAGCTGTCTTTATTTTTTACAAAAGGGAATCATGAAGCCTCCGCCCTACTCATCCTCTTCTCCACTTCCCGAACCGCAGCCTCCATATTTGAAAGCGACTGATACCCCACCATGACAAGCGAATGGGAGGGATCAAGCGCACTGGGATACAAAACAAAAAGCGGAACCGCGCTGTGGCCGCTTGCGTCCATCAAGGCCTGGCCTTGGAGAAGCTGCTGCTTGACCTCATCGCTGTGCATCGCCTCTTTAAAGGGCTGTGTGTTGAGGCCCATTTGATTTAAAAGCGCTGTGACTTCTGTATCTG
>CAYGFJ010000215.1:0-3146 GCA_964349115.1 uncultured Francisellaceae bacterium | reverse complement strand
ACACATCCGTAAGCAATTTTTCTGCTATTTGTGGTGGGTTGGAGGTGAACGCAGATACTCTTTTAGAGGGAATTGTGCAACCTACTTTGTCTTCTTTCCGATTGAAATCTACGCCTGCTCCTCAGTTTTTAATCGTTCTCATCTCAATTGTAAAGGTAACCTACTGCATTCTTTATGATATTAGTGCTGATAAACGGGTGCATGCTGTATTGGATTTTCCATTACGCTGTGGTGATGAAGTTGATTTTTTTATTGATCATCTGATTGCGACCGTTGAACAACTTTCCAAAGACTTAAACAAGCAAGTAGCTCTAAGTGAAGTTGCAGTATTCGCCTCAGTGCAGCAGTTTGGGCGTAAGCCAAATCGTGAAAAAATACAAAGTAAAGGTGCGAAATTATTCTCCAAGTTTTACTTGGAGAGTGATGCAGTCACTAACCATGATGCATTTTTTGGTGAGCAAAATGGCATATGCGTTACGATTAATACAGGGGACATCATTACCTATAGTCTGGATGGGGGCAAGACAATTCAGGCTTTGCAGGGCCATGGATTTCCTATCTCAGACACGGCAGGCAATTACTGGATTGGCTGTGAGGCCATTAAACATGTCTTGAATGTGGTGCAAGGAGAAGAGCCGAATACGCTGATTTCGGATAGAATTTTAGGTCAATACAACAATGACATCAATTTTTTGTCCAAAGTCGCAAATGAGTCCCCACAAGAAGCCTATCTTAAAGCAAGCTCCGTTGTAAAAGAGTTTGTTGCACATCAAGATAAGGCAAAAGCCATCATCAGAAGGAGCTTTGAACTTCTATATGATGAAGTGCAATTCATTGATAAAAAGACGAAGACTGAACTGCCGATCGTGATCACTGGTGAGCTTGCTTATCTTTACGAAGAGTTTTTTGACAAAAAGCGTTTGCTGACAATAGAGGAGCAGCAAAGCCTAATTCTTCTGGAACATGGTCTGAAAAAGTTAAAGCAGTTGGCTTTAAATGACCGCAAGGCAGAGATCAATGAAGGCAGGGCACTTCCCTTTGCGTAGTCCATCACTAGTCATCTTGATTCTTGCAATTTCTGTTGCGGGCACTCTGTACGGCTATAATATTGGTGCTATGTCAGGAGTGTTGTTTTTCGTTGATAAAGAAATGGCGCTGTCCCATGTCGAGGCGTCTCTATTTGTTTCTTCGTTTTTATGGGGCGTGGTGTTGATTATGTTTTTTATCGGGCGTCTTGCCGATTGGATAGGACGCAAAAAAACATTGATTCTTTCTGCGCTTACTGCCGTTATCAGCCTTGCTGCTATGGTCTCTGCGCATAGTATTGTGCAATTGATTATTGGGCGCCTGCTTGTTGGTGTTGCCTCTGGCATGCTCACCATGATCGTTCCATTGTATTTAACCGAGACGCTTCCGGCTTCATTACGTGGACGTGGAACTGTTGCCTTTCAACTATTTTTAACATTTGGGATTCTCATCTCAACGATCATTTCTTGGTGTTATGTTCAATCTTTTGCATGGCGTCCCATTTTCGTTTTTGAATTAGTACCTGTTGCCTTTGTCCTTATCCTTTCGTTTTTTGTACCAGAATCGCCTAGATGGCTTGTATCTAAGCAGAGAAATGAGGAGGCATTACGCGTCTTGATTAGAATGGATTTGGCCTATGACTCTGAAACAGAGTTAGCAGCTATAATTAAAAGTAACACTGCTAAAAAGGAAGTATATCCATTTAAGGCCTTATTTCATCGAGCCTTCATTTTTCCATTGGGGCTTGCCATTTCATTGGGTATTTTGAATCAACTCACTGGAATCAATGTCATTTTGCAATATGACTCAACCATCCTTTATTTATCAGGAATTGGCAGGCATGACTCGGCATTAGTCGGCAGTATATTAATTACGGGTATTAATTTTTTGATGACGATTGTAGCCATTTGTATTGTTGATCGCTTTGAGCGTAGGCGCTTATTGCAGTTTGGACTTGTAGGCGTTGTACTATGCTTACTCGGATGTAGCCTGGTACATTTTTTAATGGCAGCAACTTTGTTAAGAGCAATATTAGTAACTGGGTTTTTACTAGGCTATATTATCTTTTTTGCTATTGCGCCAGGGGCTTTGATTTGGACATTAATGACTGAGCTGTTACCTTCTAAAATTAGAAGTGCTGGCTTAGCCTTGGCGCTATTACTCACTTCTGTTGCGGGAGCGTCATTGTCAGCGCTATTCTTGCCTTTGCAGGATCATATTGGATTCAGCGGTATATTTTTGCTTTTTGCACTTACAAGTAGCCTTTACTTTATCGCAACATTTTTGATGCCCCCTACTAGAGGGTTGTCGTTAGAGGAAATTGAAAGAGGAATAGTGAGTAGAAATGTCAGAAAATAGTAAAACAATATTAATAAAAAATAAACTGTATCGGTTTGATACATATGATGAATCTGAGTTAACGGTAGGCCAGCTTGATGCAATACATAAAGGGCTAAATCTTGCTTATGGCTACCGCACACAATCTTTTGTCAGTAAACCTTATGGGCGTTGTGCTCCCTTAAAAAGAATCACATGTACACTGCAGGATAAGTTGATTGGGCACATCGCGGTTTTTCAAGATTACGTTACACTGAGTGATGAAAAGATAAAGATTGGTGGAGTTGGCTTAACTTTTTCCTTAAGACCGCTTGCCGGGCTAGGTTTTATTTTACGTCAGTTGGCAGTAGAACTATGTTCTAAGGAAGGCGTTCCATTGGCAATGGGCCGCGTCCGAAATACCGCGCGCATCAAAAAAAATATTGGCCCTTTGGTTTCTTATTTTCTCCATATCCCACTGATTGGAACCACAACACGCTCACATGACTGGGAAACCTTAGCGATTTATAAGACTTCTTCTGATACAAACTTGGTTGCGAAACTTATTGCTGATTTCCAAAAGAAGGGCTACGTCAAGATCGATGGGGAAATTTTTTGAGGGGTGGCCAAACTGCCCGCTGCCAAAAAGACTTCATCTTCTAAAGCAGCGCCACCCAAGATGATTGGAACCCATACCGATCAATCAAAAGTTTTTGATGGTGCAGTCATGAAGAATCACATTGTGCCCAACGGTGACATCCTCGCCGATGGTCAAAGGGAAGCCGTCTGGGTTGTCGTTGCGC
>CAYGFJ010000214.1:0-3170 GCA_964349115.1 uncultured Francisellaceae bacterium | reverse complement strand
TGAATGGCTCTGTCAGAAAGGATGAGTGTATGGACAAGAAAAAGTTAGCTCAGGCTGTTAAGCGTATGGAGTATTGCTATAAAAAAGGAATGCTCGGGGCTAGAGGCTTTTACAAATCTGGCGGGGAATACTGTGTCATCGGGTGCTTATTTACAGATGATGCGATTTTGCAGTTGCACCGCGCAAACCTAAACGGTGAAGATATTTTCGTGTTATTCAATACATACCCAAAGCTTGAATCAGCGCTTGGGGACAATATGGCTGAGTTAACAGTGGCGCAAAAATACAATGATGATTGTGGCCCACTGGAAGCAATTAAGTATCTAAAAGAGGTTATTAAAAATGCTAACTAATCCAGATTTTCAAGCACAGCAGGAAGCAGAAGCCGAGAGATACCAATTACTCTCCGATGCAATAGCTGAGTGTTGCGCTAAAGGGGTGTCTTACAAAACCCTTCATATTCTAGCGATGGAGTCTTGTTTTAATGCAAAAGATTTACTGTTAATCATGCAAGCTGATGTTAAACGTATGCAAGCTGATGTTAAACGTATTAAGGAAAAATTGGAGGCATTACAATGAGCGTCTATTCAAAGTTGCAGCAAGCGCGTATTACGCTGCAAAACATGCCGATGAAGAAATCTGGTTTAAATAAATTCGCCGGGTATTCCTACTTCGAGCTAGGCGACTTTCTCCCACAAGTAAACCAGATTTTTCTGGACTTGAAACTCTGTTCGGTTACTTCCTTTACGGCTGAATTAGCAACATTGCATATAGTCGATACCGAAGATGGTACTGGCGTGTTGTTCTCTAGCCCGATGGCTGATGCCGCGCTAAAAGGATGTCATCCAATACAGAATCTAGGCGCTGTGCAAACCTACCAACGACGTTATTTATACGTCTGTGCGCTGGAAATCGTTGAGCACGATGCCCTAGATAGCACCACAGGCTCAGACAAGAAAAGCGTAGCCAGCAAGCCTACAGACGGAGCTATCGAAGGGTTAAGCGCAGAGGATCAAGCAAGGGTTAAGGATGCGTGCGACACGATTCTTTTTATTACAGCTAACGGGGCAGACACCTCTATTGAGGCTGTTGAAGCCGCCTACAAGCTGTATTCAGTGTTTGAGAATGATGCAAAGATCGCACTCTTTGGCTTGCTAGGAAATTACAGTAAATTACGCAGAGCGATGAAAGATTACAGTGAAACTTTAAAGAAAGAGGTTGAATAATGGCGTACGAAACACGTGATAACTCAGGCGCAATTTTCCGTAACCAAAAACGCACGGAAGAGAATCATCCTAACGGGACTGGCAAATGTATGGTCGGAGGCGTGATGTACTACGTTTCAGCATGGACTAAGACACAACAGAACGGGGATAAATGGCAAAGCCTTTCGTTTAAACCTGTGGATGAACAGAAACGTGCTGCACCTAAAGAGCAACAAGACGCTTTTAATATGGAAGATGACATTCCGTTTTGATGTATTGGAAAGCCAGACATAATATTGGGTGAAAGGAATGAGATGCCTTTAGAGAAAAGAGATGTTGTTGAAATACGACAGGTTGGTAATGGGTACATTGTTATGCCTATTCAGCATACGGGATTTATCGTATGTGATAACGACATGTTTGTATTCCAAACATTTGAAGAATTGCGGCGCTGGCTAGAAGAGCATTTTACGCATCGGTCAACAGAGATTCATGTAGATGAGTAGAGCAGAAGAAATAGCACAATTACTGATCGAAACCGGACATGACTGGTCGGCTAGAGAAATAGCCTTACATCTCTTTTGCACGATTAATTCAGTTCAATCAGCGATGACTAAGGTAAGGAAGTTATGTGTCTTAGAAGAGACTATCACGCCAGCAAAACGCGCTCATAGGCCAGAGATGAGGTATAGAGCTAGGGTTGAGCAGAGTAAGGGGTTGTTACAAATGAACAGACCTAGAGCTAAACCTGAGCCTGCTGTGGTGCATAGACCGAATGACTGAGCGCTGCAAAACATGCGGTCAATTACCACGCCGTTCCACAGAGCAGAATAAACTTTATTGGGCCTTACTACATGAGATTTCGGATAAATTACGCCCTGCTAAAGAAACGTATGCACCGGAAACGTGGCACTTATATTTTCGCAAAAGATTTTTGGGCGCAACCGATATTAAATTGCCGAACGGGGTTATTTTAACTCAGCCAGTTAGCACAACAAGCTTAGACAAAAATGAGATGGCTGATTACATTGGCAAAATAGAGTCTTTTGCGGCAGAACACGGAGTATTTAATTGTGAATAACAAAACCAAACAACGTTTTCTTATTAAGACAAGAACGAATATGCAGACTGGTTGCATTGAATGGATAGGCGCAAAAAAGCCAAATGGTTACGGTAATTTTTTTATGGGCGGCAAAACATATATAGCGCATCGAGCTATTTGGGTGTTGCGAAATGGTGCGATCCCAAACGGCATGAATGTTCTTCATAAATGCGACAATCCTTCCTGCGTTAATATAGACCATCTATTTATTGGTTCTCCATTAGACAATCATGACGATATGTATAAGAAAAAACGAGATAATAAAGCTAAAAAACTTGTTCTTGACGATATTGAAGATATAACAAAATTAAGGGCAGAAGGAAAAACCTTAAAAGAAATTGGCAATAAATATGGCGTAAGTGAATCTAACATACATTATGTTTTGTCGGGCAAAACATGGTTATGGCGCTTAGGCTCCATAAGTAGATTAGACGCTAGGGCTAAACGTGGCCCGAACAAGGTGGAGAAGTTTGCTGCCGAACATGGGGTATATAGCCATGATTAACGTAACCGCTAAAGACAAACCAAAGTGGTATCAACTACGTTGGAAGCTATCTAACTTATTTGTTGAAATTGGCCGACGAATTTATCCTGAGAATCCAGAAGTGATGGCTTTCTACATGCAGATGATGTCTGACCAAATGATTTATGGGAACGCAATTACAAGAATTGATCCTGAAAAACTTTTCAATCCAGACGATTATAAATTATGAGCACACTTGATAATCATTGCGCACTAGATCACTTCGTTAAAGAGTTAAATAAATTAATCAGTGGGGCGCATGGGGTGGCTTTGAAGTCCGATATCCCCAATAAAGAAGCGCTTCACATGGCTATTGGTGAATTACAAATGGCAATAGCTT
>CAYGFJ010000213.1:0-3180 GCA_964349115.1 uncultured Francisellaceae bacterium | reverse complement strand
GCCGCGGTCGGGGGGATTTATGGTGGGCTTCCAGGGGCTGCTACAGGGGCAAGCCTTGGTGGTATGGCTGGCGGTATGTTAACTCCGAAAGAACTGCCACAACAGGAACCTGGCCCAATCGAAACTGGAGGAGATGCCATGTCAAGAAGAATGCAGGCTTTGCAAGAGTCACCATATAGTCAAATCAGACAAAGCATTGATTCTCTGAAGTATATACAAGATCCAGCACAAAGAGAAATGCTAGCAAAACCACTTCTTCAAGCTGACTTTATGGCTAGACAAAAAGGAGTTGTATAATGCCTGTAGCAGTTCAGCAACCTAATGTTCGACAAGTTCAAGAAAAAGATCCACTCGATACTATCTTGAAGGGTTTAGATATAGCAACGAAGGTCTACGGAATTAAAACAGATTACGATAAAAGTGGTCTTCTTGCAAAAGAGCTAATCTCTAAAAAAGAACAGCAAGAATTCAGCAACCAAGCTGACTTGGCTGGAAAAGGTCTAATGAAAGACGATTCTGGTAAGTTAGTCGATGACCCAAATTCATCATTCTACAAACAAAGAATGAAAAAGGGTGAAGTTGATCCTCTTTTACAAATGATTAGAATGCAAAAAGCTCAGGAGCTTAGTTTGCCTCAAGCAAAACAGCTTGGTCTTTATGAGTCTGGATCATTGGCAGAAAAGCAATACCAGGCCGCTACTGGTGATAAGGAAGAGTATGATCCAACATCTAAGTGGCAAGCATTTAATCAATCTAGATTTATGCCTGATATTGCAAAAGGCGCTAAACCACTAGCAGCAGAGAAAGCTCAATCAGCATGGGTTGAAGCTTTCTTAAGAGACGCATCTGGGGCCGCTATACCAGAAAGTGAACGTGGTCCTTATAAAACACAGTTTTTTCCTCAAGCTGGAGATACTCCAGAAGTGGTTGCTAATAAACAAGCCCTTAGAGAACAAAAAATGCAAAACGCTTTAACTGCTGCTGGTGGAAAAGCTCAAGCAAAGGTTGCTGCTCAGCCAAAAACGGTTGGAACGCTTCCTTCAGGAAAGCCAATTTTGTCTCCAGAAGAAGCGCAAAAGAGATTGATTGAAATGCAGGGCTTATCAAGCGGTATAAATAAAAGGAAGTAACATGCCTGATTATACAATTGAAGAACTTCAGTCGATGGCTTATCCAGATTTGGCAAAGAAGTCTTCGTCGAAAGATTCAATTGATTACACCATAGAAGAGCTTGAGGCCATGGCAAAGCCAAAAGAAGAAACATCTCTTGGATCCAAAGAGACCTCTCTTGGAGATAAGGTTAAGGCATTCGGAGCTAACGCAATCAACGAAGCAACGCTTGGATATTTACCACAAATTGCTGGCGCATTCAGTTCTCAAATGTACGGCAAGCCATATGTTCAGGAGCGAGATAGGGCGATTTCGGGCTTAAAACAATTGAGTCAAGAAAATCCAAGGTCTGCTCTTGCTGGTAGTGGCGCTGGTTTAGTCGGATCTATGTTCGTGCCAGGTGGTGCGGCCGCAAAGGGCGCTGGCCTTGCTTCTAAGATTTTTAGAGGTGGTCTAACTGGTGCGGCCCTATCTGGTGTCTCTAACCCCGGAGATGTCGAGGGGCAGATAGATCCTCTGCAATTAGAGGAAAGAACGGGCTCCTCGGCAATTGGCGGGGGCCTTGGTGCAGCAATTCCTATTGCTGGTTCTGCAATTCAAAGAGGTGCCAAATCTGATCTTGGTGCAAAGGCTCTAAAAAATATTTCAGATACTATGGCTGTTAAACAAGCTGGGGCGATGTTAAAAGATTTCCGCCAGCTGTTTGATAAAAACCAACTTGGAGATGTAGCAAAAACTTTAAAAAACGAAACTGTTCAGATGGAAAAGAATGGCACTCCTGTAGTTGAGAAACTACTAAGTGCTGGAGACTCTTTTGATGATGTTGCTGTTAAGGCTTTAAAACTAAAAGAACAAACGGGACAGAAAATTGGCAACATTTACAGTACAATTGATGAAACTCTCACTAATCCAAATCTTAAGCTAAGTCCTGAGTCAGCACAAAAGCTTGGTGGTGCAAAAAGATTTAATCCTGTTAATGACTTGCCAGAGATACAACAAATTCTAGCCGATAAATATGGGAAACAACTCGGTGGCAAGCAAATCATGGCAAAGGTTCAGAGTGTTTTAGATGATTTTAGCGGAAGATCAGACTCTCTATCAGATGCCCTTGCTTTAAAGGGCGAGCTTGATGATATGATCAACTATGCAAGAAAATCACAAGATCTTCCTGGATATCAAAAGGCATTAATTGATGTTAGAAACTTCATCCGAGATAAGACTAATAAGTATGCTGAAGATGTTGCAGACGTCGTGGGTTTGCCAGAAGCAAAAAACCTTAAAGCTCTCAACAAAACATATGGAAACGTCTCTAAAATAGAAGATATCGCGTCTGATCGGGTTCAAAGAGAGTCTGCAAATAGAACATTTGGTTTAACTGACTATCTTGCCGCTGGGGCTATCGGTGGGGCCTCTGGCATGTCTGGACAAAATTCAACTCCAGAGTCTCTTCTTTATGCTGGCATGGGGGCCCTTGGGAATAAAGCCATGAGAAGGTACGGCCCTGGGGTTATTTCTAGGGGCGCAGAGCTGGGCGGGGGTTTGGCTGGGAAAATAAACCCATTTTCTCAAGGTGTATTATCTCCTGCCGCGAAAGCTAGTGAGTTTGTATCTTCGCCGCTCCGCACGGGCTTGGCTGCGAGTGCTCTTGAGCGTAGGATGAACGACATAGATAAAAAGAAAAACCAAGGGAAATGATATGGCCGGTAGAAGAAGTGTGGTTGAAATTGGTAAAACGAAAGACTCTTTTGAAGCTCGGTTTATGCGGTCGGTGTTAATAGACACAAATGGGAATGGCTGTTGGGAATGGGTTGGGACAATTGGTAATCATGGCTACGGAATTTTTGGTTATAAAATGAAAAGGTTTTTGGCTCACAGGTCATCTTTTCAAATATTCAATGGACCAATTAACGATGGTTTTTGCGCCTGCCATACATGCGATAATAGGTCTTGTGTAAATCCTGAACATTTGTTTCTTGGAACACACAAAGAAAACAATCAAGACTGTATTAATAAAGGTAGGGTTGTTAAAGGATCTAGACACTGGAATTCTAGATTAAAAGAGTCTGATAT
>CAYGFJ010000212.1:0-3193 GCA_964349115.1 uncultured Francisellaceae bacterium | reverse complement strand
CTATTGTTGTTGCTCCATTGAGAGCTGTTGTTCCTGAAACTGTTGCTGTTGAGAAGACAATTGTTGCTCTTGTGCTGCTCTTGCCTTGGCTGTCATGGTGGGTGCATTACGATTAAAATCACTCATGGCTGTACTCAAGCTGGCTTGCTCTGATTTCAACTGATCCACTTGTGGAGCCAAAGCAGTTTGCAAAGTTTTGACTGTGGCCTGCCCTTGAGGCGCCTGTTCAAAAACAGTTTGAACATTAACAACACCTACTTTCAAATCTGCATACACAGACAATCCCATGCCAACCAAAACAATCATGACGATTTTTTGCATTTACTTCATTACTGATCTCCTTGTTTTTAATTAGAAAAATGTTCCCAGAGTAAACTGGAAGATTTGGGTGTCATCCCCTGGTTTTTTATTCAAAGGCGCTGCAAAGCTGATCCCCACTGCACCCAAAGGCGAGACCCATTCCACACCCACACCGGCAGTATAACGTAAATTTGAAAAATTTGGTGAATTGGGATTTTGTGATGCATTCCATACACTCGAAATGTCATAGGTGTCATACACATTTCCGCTGTCCACGAAAGTAATCAACCTCACATTTTGATTTTCTGTCATAAAGGGAACAGGGTAAGTCAACTCCACACTGCTGTCCAACATCAAGTTTCCACCCAATGCTGAACCCACTTGTGTGGAACCAACGCTACAATCCGCGCCATTGTTGCAAATTAAAGTATCTTGCGGCCCCATGGTTCCTGCATTGTAACCGCGGACACTGCCCCAACCCCCTCCATAAAAATTGAGAAAGAAGGGCAGATCTTGTGTGTTGCCATAGCCATTTCCATAATAAGCACCTCCCATCACAGACAGGGTAAAATATTGACTTAAAGCGTGATACCAGGTGCCATTCGCATTCAGCTTATACCACGTTAAACTGCTGCCCGGTAATGAAAAGTCTGTCCCGACATTGCCACTTTCCCCTTGCGTTGGGAAGTATGCGCTATTTGTCGAATCACGCGAAAGACCAAAATTCAAAGTAAACGTGTGAAATACACTGCCATTTTGATTGATAAAATTGCTTACTGTTTGAGATTGGTACCCATTTCCAGGTTGTTGTAGCAGAGTGTGATCCAAACCAAACCCAAAGTTAAAACTATTCCAGGTGCTAATGGGAATTGCATACCCCAAGGTTGCCCCATACGAATTGGTGGAGAAATTGGCCAACCCTTCCGCCCCTGCATCCACGTGCGTATAGTACAATCCCTCTGTTTGAGAAATACCAGAATTCGTAAAGAAAGGCTCAGTATAATTCAGATTGATGCTTTGATACGGCCGTGACAATTGTGCATTGACCCCAAAAATATTGCCCGTTCCAAAAACATTATTGACATTAAACCCCGTTTGGACAATCACTCCGTACAGTTCAGAATACCCTAAAGCCGCACTCACTGTATTGGCACTGGTTTCTTTCAGGTCGTAATCAACATTCACCTTGTCTGCGCTGTTGGGAACTGATGCAAGCGTCTGACTCACGGTTTGCATATAGGGCAAACGCTGGAGGGTCACCGTTGATTCGTCAATCTTGGTCTTGGAATAGGTGCTTCCTTCAACAAACTTCATGCGCTGACGCAAGGCTTTATCATTGGTAACGGTATTCCCATTAAATTGAATTTGATTCACATAAACTTTTTGACCTGGAGTCACAAAGAAAGTCAAAAACACGGTCCGTTTCTTTTTATCAATGGTGGGGACAGGATTCACATTCACAAAAGCATATCCCTGATCTGCCACTGCGCTCACAATCGCTTTCTGCGCCGCCGTCACCGTTGCTTTTGAATATGTGGTGCCCGTCTTGATGGTCACCAATTTCTGCAAAGTCGCTTCAGGAACAATCAAATTGCCCTTCAAAGCAAAGCCTGCAAACTGGTATTGTGGACCCTCTGAAACACTGACCGTGATAAATGCTTTCGTGTGCGTACTGTCCAAAGCCGCTTGCGCACTTAAGACTTTAAAATCAACATAGCCATTGTTTTCATAAAAGTCAGACAATTGCTGCAAAGACTGGCCAAACTTTTGCGCATTGTAGACATCACTCTTGGTAAAGAAAGCCACAATCCCTGGGGTGCTGATGTCAATTTGTTTTTTTAATTTGGAAGCAGAAAAATCATGATTGCCCACAAAATTAATGCTTTGAATTTCTGTGTCCAAGCCTTCTGACACATCAATGGTGACATCCACACGATTGTCCGACATAGGGTTTACATCCACAGTGGCTTTGACCGCATATTTGCCTTGACTGTTGTATTCCTGCGTCAAAGATTGCTGAATTTGATTGACAATGGTTTGGTTAAACATGTTGCCAACCTGCAGCCCCACAGTGTTCAACACGGTTTTCAAATCATCAGTCTTAATCAGTTTGTTGCCTTTGATATCAATTTTGGCAATGGTGGGCAGCTCCTCCACTGCAATGATCAAGTCACCATTTTGATTGATCAATTGGACATTCTTAAAATAGCCTGTTTTGAACAAATCTTGAATCACCTGATTCGACAAAGCAGGCGTTAAATCCTCCCCCACTGTCACAGGCTGATCGGGTGAAACGGCAGACTGCGGAATGCGCTCTAAGCCTTGATATGTAATGCTCTTAACAATAAAAGCCTGCGCAAACAACGGCATCAAAGCAAACGCAGTGCAAAGTGCTTTCCGATGAAAAACCATGTGAAAAATGAGCCTAAAAATTTAAAACAACGCATTCTATCTTAAATTGTTTCGAAAAGCGAAAGACGCACTTTGTATCCGCCAAAACTTCTCACATTGAACACGCCTGATGACAAAATCAGATACTGACCTTTGATCCCCAGCAGGACTCCTTCAATCTGTGAGACTTTGTCCAAACTCACACTTTTGACAGAAACGGGATACTGTTGCACCGGATATTCAAGTCGGATGACCGAGGCCGGCAATTCCGTAAAATCTATTTGATGTGTAAGACTCAGGGCCTGAAGTGACGCTTGCATTTTCACCTTCAATGCTTCTGCCAAAACAGGGAGGTCCAGTGACTCAGCTGAGCCTGATAACATCTTTCGCCAATTGGTTTTGTCACTGAGTTCTTTTGCCAACAGCACTTCCATCAGCCCTGCATGGTAGCGGCTTTTCACCGAGAAAAGTGGCAGAGCTTCCGTTGCTCCTTGATCAATAA
>CAYGFJ010000211.1:0-3211 GCA_964349115.1 uncultured Francisellaceae bacterium | reverse complement strand
TGACATTATCAATAATTGCTTTACGAATGACCCCGCGTAAATCATCAATATCAGGTTTAAAGGCAACTCCCAAGCAGGAAATTTTTGCTTTTGGCCCCAGCTTTTTGAGAGCCTGTTTAACTTGATCCATCACCCAGATGGGCTTACTGTCATTGACCTCACGGGCCACTTTGATGAGTTTAGCTTGTTTTGGGCTTTGAGCTACAATAAACCATGGGTCCACCGCAATGCAATGTCCACCGACTCCAGGGCCTGGTTGCAAAATTTTGACTCGAGGGTGATGATTGGCCAAGCGAATGAGCTCCCAGACATTCATATTTAAATCATCGCAAATCATCGAGAGCTCATTGGCAAAGGCGATATTCACATCGCGAAATGCATTTTCGGTGAGTTTGCACATTTCAGCTGTGCGGGCATCAGTGGTGATGACTTTCCCTGCGACAAAGCTGCGATAAAAATGAGCCGTCTCTTGCGTAGATGCTGCATCCACTCCCCCCACAATCCGGTCATTTTCAACAATTTCTTGTAAAACTCGCCCGGGAATCACGCGTTCTGGGCAATGAGCATAATGAACGTGGGTCAGTTGTGGATTTTGAGCTTCAATCCAGAGTTTTATTTTCTCAGTGGTGCCCACCGGAGAGGTCGATTCCAAAATCACTAAATTACCATCGTGCACAAGGGGTGCAATGGCTTTGCATGCGTCTTCAATATAGCTTAAATCAGGCTGGTGATTTTCCTTAAAAGGCGTGGGGACGGCAATAATGAAGATATCCGCCGCAATGGGCGAGAGTGAAGCCTGAAAGTGACCCGAATGCACGGCAGACTTCACCAAAATATCAAGACCTGGTTCAATGATGTGAATTTCACCGCGATTAAGTTTATCAACCACCTCAGGGCACACATCCACGCCATGAACAACAAAGCCTTTTGTGGCGAGTAAAGAGGCGGTTGGCAAACCAATGTAACCCAATCCCATGACACAAATAGACTTTTGCATTAACGTCTCACTTGATCTTGTAAGTTGAGGCATACAGCATGAACCTCAAAAATTTCTTCGACTGGAATGGGGTATTTTCCTTCTTTAATAGCATTTAAAAAAGCAGCGACACACCTTCTTTGTCCTTTATCTTGCCGCCAAAGGTTCATTTTTTTTAAGTTTTTAAAGCCAAAGCTGTGCATTTTTCTAAAATTATTTAACACCAAGACTTTGCCTTCAGTAAAAATTTCTAAGCGTTCTTTGGGGAAAGCTTTATGACCATTGGCCAGGTAATGAATGGTTCCGATGGAACCATCAGCAAATTGGAGTTGAATGCTGATTTGGTCTTCCTGTTGATCGATTGCAAAAACAGAGCTTTGAGCAATAGGGCTGTCCGTTAAGAAACGAAGTAAATCCACAAAGTGACAGGCTTCTCCAATCAATCGTCCGCCGCCCACTTTTGGATCTTGGGTCCAGTGTTCTTTGGGGATGTATCCCGCATTGACCGTCATGATCAAACTTTTAGGGCTGCGGATGTTTGAGAGCAAGCTTTTGATCTTTTGAATGTGGGGCGCAAAGCGGCGATTGAAACCCACCATGACAATGGGATGTGCAGGGAGATCACTCCAACACGCTTTAAGTTCATCTAGTTCAGCTTGAGTGATGGCCAGTGGTTTCTCAACAAAAACATGCTTTCCTGTTTGTAATGCTTGCATCACTTGCTGGGCGTGTTGGTGGTGGCGTGTGGCGATGACCATAACATTGGCTTGAGAATCTTTTAGCGTGGCCTCAAGGTCTGTGGTTGCTTCTTTAAAACCAAATTTTCGCCCTTGTAAACTGGCCGACACCCCTCCACTAGAGCAGATTTTATTAAAAGTGACCGTTTGCGCTGCAAAAGCGGGAATTAACATTCGGCTGGCATAATTGCCAGCACCCACCACGTTAATTGTAAATTGGCTAGAAGCAATAAGCGTGAGTGGAAGGGAGACTGAGCAATTCAATAAATTTTCTTGGTTTTGATTATATTGCAAAATAATGCCCAGAGCAGTTTTATCTTTTTCTAAGACTTTATAAGCGTTGACTGCATCTGTAAAATCAAAAGTATGAGAGATTAAAGGTTTCAGATTGAGCTTGCCTTCGGTCATCAGCGCTAAGACTGTTTCAAAGTTACGTTGCTCGGTAAAACGTACCAAGCCAATAGGATAATCTTGGCCTTGTTCTTCATAAATCGGATCATAACGGCCCGGGCCATACGAGCAGGATACTTGGAAGGACAATTCTTTTTCGTAAAAATCAGCGCGAGACAGCTCAAGTCCTGTGACGCCCACTAAAACAATTCGGCCTCGTTTGCGACACATGTGGGCGGCTTGACGAACGGGTGCATTACTATCCGTGGCTGCGGTAATTAAAACGGCATCTACAATCACCGAGGGATCATCTGTTTGATTTAAATCAATGGTTTCAGCACCAAATTGAGCAGCGAGACTTAAGCGCTGGAGGTTAAAATCAAGGCCGATCACTCGACAACCATTTGCTTTTAACATTTGTACGGTCATGAGACCAATGAGGCCTAGGCCCAGCACGGCAACAGTTTCACCCATCAGGGGGTTCACCAAGCGAATGCCTTGCAATCCAATGCTGGCTAAAACCGTAAAAGCGGCTTCCTCATCTGAAACTGCATCGGGAATCTTGGCACACAAGTTTTTGCCGATGGAAACCACTTCAGCATGATTGCCGTTAGAGACAACACGATCCCCGACCGAAAAGCCCGAGGTATTTTTACCAATCGCTAAGACTTTTCCCACGTTGCAATAGCCTAAAGCGATCGGTTGATCTAATTTGTTTTTTACAGCATGCAAGGTTGTGAATAGGCCATCTGTTTTTATTTTTTCCAAGACCTGTTTTACTTTATCGGGTTGTTGCTTGACTTTACCAATGATGCCCGCGCGACCGAATTCCAGCAACATGCGTTCCGTTCCTGCTGAAATGAGAGTATGTCGAGTCTGAATCAGTACGCCATGAGAACTCAAGTGGGGGCAGGGAGCGTTGATAAACTCAATCGCACCTGTTTTTAAACTTTGAAGGAGCTGTTTCATAAAAACCTTATTTAACTAGGTACACTGTTCGAAGTCAGTCTTCTTTGTATTTTTAGCAAGCATCGCAAGCTCAAAAAGTGAACATGTTTTTCAAATGCAAAAAAGAAAATGCAGGCAACTACTAGGCTAATTGTAAAGC
>CAYGFJ010000210.1:0-3229 GCA_964349115.1 uncultured Francisellaceae bacterium | reverse complement strand
GTCCATAAGGCACCTGATAAAATTATTTCCCCTCAGCTGCGCGTTTTTCCAACATAGCAACAGCGGGTAAAGTTTTGCCTTCTAAACATTCAAGAAATGCTCCGCCACCGGTAGAAATATAAGATATTTGTTCCGTTAAATCATATTGATCTATCGCCGCCAAAGTATCCCCTCCTCCTGCAATAGAGAAAGCTTCACTGTTAGCAACGGCAATGGCTATTGCGCGTGTGCCATAGGTGAACTGTGGGAATTCAAATACGCCAACAGGGCCATTCCACACAATGGTTTTGGCCTCGCGCAGGAGGGCCGCCAATTGGGCAGCAGACTCAGGGCCAATATCCAAAATCATTTCATGAGGCAGGACGGCATCCACTTTTTTGACAGTGGCCTTGGCACTTGCTGAAAATTCAGTGGCTACCACCACATCAATGGGGAGGGGGCAGGATTTTCCACGGGCTTGTAAGGTTTGCAGAAGATGGCGAGCAGTATCAAGCAGATCAGGTTCATACAAGGATTTCCCAATATTAAATCCCGCCGCTGCCAAGAAAGTGTTGGCAATGCCGCCGCCCACAATCAGCTGATCCACTTTGTCGCTCAATGATTCCAAAATCGAAAGCTTCGTCGACACTTTAGATCCGCCCACCAAAGCAATCAGTGGATGCTGAGGGAGGGCGAGGGCCTTGCCCAAAGCACTCAACTCTGCCTGAAGGAGGGGCCCTGCGCAGGCGGTGGGGGCAAATTCTGCAACGCCATAGGTTGACGCTTGGGCCCGATGCGCTGTGGCAAAGGCATCCATGACAAATACATCGCACAGAGCCGCCATTTTTTTCGCAAGCTGGGGGTCATTTTTGGCTTCACCCTTGAGAAAGCGTACATTTTCGCCCAAAACAACTTCGCCAGCTTGTATTGACATCCCATCAATCCAATTTTGGATCAAGGGAACTGGGCGCTTTAAGAGAGTAAAAAGATGATGTGCTACCGGTGCCAAAGAGTCTGCTTCAGTGAAAACACCTTCTTCCGGGCGCCCCAAATGCGAAATCAAGATCACCGCCGCACCCTTTTCCAAAGCCATTTTAATCGTCGGTAGACAGGCTCGAATTCGCGCATCACTTGCGATGACCCCATTTTCAATCGGCACATTAAAGTCCACCCGAATCAAAACGCGTTTGTTGTGTAAATCAAGATCCGCCATGTTGAGAGAAGTCATGCCTGAGTGCCCTTATTCAAGAAAAGGGGGTCATTGTAGTCGTTGGAACGACAGTTTTACAGCGGTGCTATAGGGCCAAAAAAGGGGGATCAACGAGGTTTGCTCAAATCAAGCGTTTTAGGATAATAATCTAAAATCAGTTTGTCGCTGGTTGCGATGTGGCAATTGAAGGATTCAGCTGTGGCAACGATGGTGCGATCCGCTGGATCACGATGAGGCCATGAGAGGGCCAAATTTTTAAGCCAAATATTGTCTGTGACAGGGACGATCATTAGGGTAGAGAGCGCTTTGAGGTGTTGGCTATATTCTTCGATAGAAAGACCGATCTCTAGTTTTTTGTTTTTGAGTTTAAGGCCGATTTCCCAGACAGAAATGCTGCTGATCCAAAGGGTTTCTGCCTCGTTGAGTTGGAGGAGGGTGGTTTTGGACAGTTGATCTGGGTCAATGGTCCACCACAGCAAGGCACAGGTATCGAGCAAAATTTTCATGACTCACCCCATTCGTCAGTGGTGGGGGTGTTGATATCCTCAAGGTAATGGACTTTTCCCTGAAATGGTCCAAACACATCATGGGGTAATCGTTTGGTTTGGTAGGGAATAATCTTAAGCACAGGTCGATGGTGATCCATAACAATCAAAGGTTCCTGAGTGCGTTCGACTTCGCGAAAATAGGACAGCATTTTTGCTTTTAAAACGCCTTTTGAGACTGAAACAGCATGCATGATGACTCCTGTAGTTTAATTAAGATCGTAGTCACGACCATAGTCATAAATATACCACACAGAAGATTCATAATGCAAGGTCAAATCGAATAATGTTAGAATTCCCGGCCTTATTGCAAAGATGCTTTTCATGAAAAAATCACAAAAACCACAAGATCCTTCGCTTTTAGGCTTGAAAATCCCGCCGCATTCGGTGGAAGCTGAACAATCCTTTTTAGGCGGATTGATGCTGGACAATACCGCTTGGGATCGGGTGTCTGACAAAGTGGTGGTCGATGATTTTTATAGGCAGCAGCATCAGTTTATTTTTGGGGAAATGAAACGTCTGGCGGAGTCGGGCACGCCTTTTGATGTGGTGACTTTGTCGGATGCCATGGCGGCTAAAGGCGTCTTGGCCGAAGCAGGGGGCCTGCCTTATTTGGCTGAACTTGCTAAAAACACCCCGTCGGTTTCAAATTTGAATGCCTATGCCAACATCATCCGAGAACGCTCAATCCTCCGGCATTTGCTGCATGTCACCCATGAGGTGGCCCAGGACATTTATGAGCCGGAGGGTCGCAATTCTCAGGAGTTGTTGGATGAAGCCGAACGTAAAGTGTTTGCCATCAGTGAAAACCGCACCAAAGAAGCCGCACCTTCATCTGTGCGGGAAATCATGCCCCAATTGGTCGATAAGCTTGACAGTCTGATGCAAAACCATGGTGGAATTACTGGAGTAACCACCTCTTTTGTCGACTTGGATCGAATGACTTCTGGCTTGCAAGCTGCGGATGTGGTGATTGTGGCAGGGCGTCCTTCTATGGGTAAAACCACTTTTGCGATGAATATTGCTGAAAATGTGGCAATGGATAGCGATAAGCCTGTACTAATCTTTAGCATGGAAATGCCGAAAGAGGCGTTAATGCTTAGAATGTTGTCTTCTTTTAGTCGGGTTGATCAATCTGATTTACGTTCGGGACGCTTGGAAGACCATGGCTGGAGCAAGGTGTTTTCCACCATCAATGTAATCAGCGAACGCATGAATTTGTTCATTGATGACACCCCCGCCTTGACCCCGACAGACTTGCGTTCACGCGCACGGCGTCTGGCCCGCGAGCATGGTGGCTTGAGGCTAATTGTTTTGGATTATCTCCAGCTGATGCGCGTTCCGGGCTTAAGTGACAACCGGGTGAATGAAGTCTCTGAAATTTCAAGAAACATTAAGGCCATTGCCAAAGAATTGCATGTCCCAGTGATTGCATTGTCCCAATTGTCGCGTAAATGCGAAGACCGCAATGACAAACGCCCAGTCATGTCTGATC
>CAYGFJ010000209.1:0-3240 GCA_964349115.1 uncultured Francisellaceae bacterium | reverse complement strand
ATTTAGATGCAGTCTTGATCGCACACCCCTTGGCCCAAGGCAAATTAAGCAAAAAAACCGCCCTGATCTGGGTGGGTGGACTGTTGTTGATCGCAGTGATGGGCGCCTTTGTTTTAAACCCCATGACCCTGTGGATTTTGGCCCTGGGAGCCATCGCTGAAGTGAGCTATTGTTTGCTTTTCAAAAAAAGCGCCTGGCGTGTTTTGCTAAGCGGCTTAGTCAAAACCTGTGGCCCCATGGCAGCCGTGCTGGCCGTGGATCATGCCCCGTCATTAGGCCTCTTATTTTTGCTGTTCAGTTGGATTTTTTTCTGGGAAATCGGCGGGCAAAACATTCCCGCAGATTGGGTGGATGTAGCGCAAGACCGCTCTGTCAAAGCGAAAACCCTGCCCATTCAGTTGGGATTTGAAAAAGCACGCATCCTGATCATGGGCAGCTTGGTTCTCGCCGTTGTGTTTAACCTCATCTTTTTAGCAATGAGCCCCCTCGCCTTCCGCGTGCCAGCCCTTGTCATCACAGGGGTTATCAGCTGGTTAGCCCTCTTGATCCCCGCTTGGCGACTCTATCAATCCAAAGATCCCTGTCACGCCAAACAATTATTCAACTGCGCGAGTTATTATCCCTTGTGGATGGCGCTCTTGGCGGGCATATTCCTTTAGGCTTTGATAAACTCAACTCCTCCTCCAAACCAGCGCTCCACCAGCGAAGCGGCTTCTTGTGGGGCGTTTGTCAACATCCATTCAGCGGCACTGGTGATCACAGGCAAGAGATGTTGATCCCGCATGAAGGAAGCAAAACGAAAATTGAAAGCCCCAGTTTGACGTGTTCCCAAAAACTCGCCTGGCCCACGCAATTCCAAATCTTTGTCAGCAAGATAAAAACCATCCTGACGATCACGCAAGGCCTGAAGACGTTCATAGGACATAGGGGATAAAGGGGCCTGATACAACAAAACACAAAAGCTTTCGATGGCCCCCCGCCCCACTCGTCCGCGCAACTGATGAAGCTGAGACAAACCCATCCGTTCTGGATTTTCGATAATGATAATGCTGGCATTCTGAACATCCACCCCCACTTCCACCACGGTCGTCGCCACCAAAATGGAGAGCGCTCCTGCCTTAAACCTGGCCATGACCGCTTCTTTTTCAGAGGACTTCATGCGTCCGTGGAGGAGGCCAATGGCCAAATGGGGCAACTCTTTTGACAGGCGTTTAAAAGTGACTTCTGCGGCTTCTGCTTCCACATTGTCTGATTCCTCAATCAAAGGACAAATCCAATAGGCTTGCTTGCCCTGCTCGCAGTTTTGCTTGAGGCGATGAATGATGTCAGCGCGACGTTCTTCTGCAATCAACGCCGTTTTAATCGGTTTGCGACCCCGGGGCAATTCATGAATGGAGGAGATGTGAAGCTCACTGTATAAGGTCATTGCAAGCGTCCGGGGAATGGGCGTTGCAGTCATGATTAGCTGATGTGTTCCATTTTGATTCAGGCGCAGACGCTGGGCGACGCCAAAACGATGTTGCTCATCGATGATGACCAAACCTAGATTTTTAAATTCCACCCCATCTTGAATCAGGGCATGGGTGCCAATCACCAATTCCGCCTGCCCCTGTGACAAGGCCTTCGTCAATGCTGTTTTTGCTTTTTTGCTGTGTCCGCCTATGAAGAGGTCCACCTGAAAGCCGAGAGGGGTCAACAATTCCTGGGCCTTTTGAAAAAGCTGTGTTGCCAAAATTTCAGTGGGTGCCATCAATGCCACTTGATAGCCATAAGACAGTGCAAGCCAAGCGGACATCAGGGCCACCAGGGTTTTGCCTGAGCCCACGTCCCCTTGCAGCAGACGATGCATGGGACGTGTCTTGCCCATGTCTGCCGCAATCTCTTGGAAGGCTTTCAATTGATCCTCTGTCGGCACAAAGGGCAAAGATTGGATCAGGGCATTCCAAGCCTCTCGATTCATCGACAGAGGTGGCGCGTTGTTGCCTGGATCTATCTGACTTTTTTTAATGGCCAAACGATGGGCCAACAACTCTTCAAAGCTCAAGCGCTTTTTGGCCTCTACACTCTCTGTTTTGTGAAGAAGGGCGATAGCCTCTTTAAAAGAAATCAGGCCTTCTTTCTCACACAAGGCGCAAGGCAACAATTCTAATTCAGGATCATGGCTTAATTGAATCAAAGCACTGTCAACATAAGCACGAATACGCTTTTGACTTAGGCCTTCGCTTAAAGGATACAGCGGCAATACTTGTGGACCGACTTCTTCTTCCAATTCAAAGGAATATTCAGGATGGCCCATTTCCAGCACACGACCCACTTGACGCACCGATCCAAAACAAGAGAGTTCACGCCCCTCTGTAAACTGCTTCAGTTGGGAGGGATAAAAATGAAAAAAGCGCAAAGTGAGCAGAGCGCTGTCATCAGTCACCACTACGTTCAGCATTTTTCTTTTGCGAACGACCACTTCTGCGCTTAAGATGCGGACATGGATACGGGCCAGTTCTCCCGAGTGTAAATAGGCAATTTTTTTGACTGAAGCCCGAGACTCATAGGCGCGCGGCGCATAACACACCACATCAAACAAGCGATGCAGCCCCAGTTTGCGAAGGCGTTTTTGATAGACTTCGCCCACGCCGGAAAGGGTTTCAATGGAATCGGTTAATCTGCTCATAGCAGAGCAGGATACGGGGAGTGTTATTTCTTGAGAAGTGCGCGAGCCACTTCAAAAGCTTTGTAAGCGATTTCATTGTCTTGATCGACCATGTCATGATCACGCTCTAAGCTATGAGCTAAGCGAATCGCCAATTCTATCTCGATACTCCTGCCATTTTCTTCTGAACGAAGGGCAAGGTCACGCAGCAACTTTTTTGGCAATTTTAAAGTGATTTCAGGATCTTGTTTGCTTGGTGTAACAGAGTACTGTTTCATTGCGCTGCTCCTTATTTTGTATCGCAAAATAAGTTTATACATTCCAAAACAAAAAATAAAGCTTTTTCTTATTCTTTTTTTCCATCGCAAAAAGCGCGCCTCTATTATAAGCAATTAAAATTACATTTTTTCCAGTGTTTTCAATCCCAGTAAATTCATTCCAGTCTTAAATACATAAGCGGAGAGTTCACACAGGATCAAACGGGAACCTTGCTCAGGCACCCCCTCCACGCGACAATCGCGAAAAAAAGCATTGAAACAATGCGCCAGTTCATACAAATAATCCGTCAAGCGATGAGGATACAATTCTCGCGC
>CAYGFJ010000208.1:0-3262 GCA_964349115.1 uncultured Francisellaceae bacterium | reverse complement strand
GCCCTGTGGGTTGTTGCACTTTAATCTCCCCACCCCAACCACTGCCTCCACCGCCGCTCATGCCGCCATAACCCAACAGTTTTTGCCAGCTTGGGTCAGGAAAATAGGGCGTCCTCTTCCCTTGATTGTCTTGCTCAAAATCACTGTACCCACTTTCTCCTACATTCATGACCAAAGGATCTACGCTGGAGCCTGTTTGAAAATCAGGTATGAGCGTGATATTGGGCAAACTACCATTGAGCAACAGCGTAAAGTAAGTGGCAAAATCACGCGTTTCCAAAAAATTGGAATTGTTGCCCACATCACTGGCATATTGCACCAAATGACAAAGGGGAATGCCCCCCTCAACCGTCCCAGGTACATTCGATCCAATGCCACAGGGAAAAAGTGTTTGTGCAGAATCAGGATCACTGGGATCAGGGGGGGTGACATAAAAAGTAAATGTACTTGTTGGCTGAGCTTTCAAAATGTTTGCCACCTGCTGGGCCATCGCCTCTGCGGATTGATATGCTGAGATACACATTTGCTGAGTGCCCGCAAAATCAGGCACACGATGGATACAATCCGCAAGATTGGTAATGCCATAAGCGGTCACAACAGGAGCTGTATTTGCAAACAGAAAGCCTCCTGAAAAACACAATCCAAAGCTTATCATCAATTTCTTGTACGTCCCCATGATGCTTCCCCCCTCCTTTTTTGATCAAGAGCCCTTCAATTCAGGTTGTTTTAAATACTCTTCCACATGCCGTAAAACAGCTTCAGAAATCTGCTCGCCACTCATCAAGCGCGCGATTTCCTGAATGCGTTCCTCACGGGTGAGCCAAACTGCTTCGGTGAACGTGGCGGTTTCTGTAAAGCGTTTACGAATGTGAAGGTGCTGGTCGCCCTTCAACGCCACTTGAGGCAGATGGGTAATACAGACAATTTGCTGACCTTGGGCAGCCAATTGGTGAATCAAAGCGCCCACTTGTTCCGCCACCCGCCCACTGATGCCGACATCGACTTCATCAAAAATCAATGTGGCGTCTGAACGCTGCTGACTCGTCAACACTGCCAAAATCAAGGCAATACGCGAGAGCTCACCGCCGGAGGCAACGTCTTTTAAAGGCTCGAAGCTTTGACCCACATTGATGCGCACCAAGAAGTGTAATTGATCGAGGCCATTGGCCGACGGGGCAGACAAAGATGTCAGCGCCAACTGGCATTCGCCTTGAGGCATGCCCAATTTTTTCATGAGGGCGCTCACTTCTGCTTCCAAAATGTGCGCAGCGGCTTTGCGTTTTGTGCTTAAGTCCACCGCTTCGACTTCGTAGGCTTCCCGCAGGGTTGCCATCTTACGACGCAGGGCCTCTATGGCTTCATTAAAATCAAGCACCCCACTCAACTCATCTCGTAGATTTTGATGCAAAGTCAATAAATCCGCTGGCTCAACATGGTGTTTTCGTGCGGCAGCATAAATTTCTGACAAACGCGCTTCCACCGCTTGCAGACGCTCAGGGTCCAGCTCCAAACCGTCATGAAAATGCAAGACATCACGCGCGGCCTCTTCCATCAAGACACCCGCCTCTCTCCATAATGTCGCTGCATTGTTCAATTCTGCATGCTGCTCAGCCATCACAGTGAGCGGCTTGCCCACTTCACGAATCAGGGAGAAAAGAGTCGGCTCATCTTCCTTCAGTTTGGCTAAAATCATACTGGTTTCTGCCAGCAATTCATGGACCGAAGACAACTTTTTTTGCTCTTGATGCAGTTGATCCACTTCACCCTCAGTGAGCGCGAGGACTTCCAATTCTTCCAACTGATACCGTTTAAAATCGCGACTTCCTGATGCTTGTGCCGCTTCTGCCACCAACACTTCCAGTTGGGACTCCGCCTCACACAAAGCCTGGTAATGGGCTTTCACTGCTGCAGTCTCTGGGAGGGTGTGGGCGTACTCATCCAGACAGTGCAATTGGACTTCGGGTTTTAACAAACGCTGATGTTCATGCTGACCCACGAGGTCCACGCAATTTGCACCCATTTGTTTAAGATGCTGAAGCAAAACAGGCTCGTGATTGATGCTGGCCTTCGAACGCCCATCTTGATACAACACCCGCTTCAAAATCAGGGTGTCTTCTGCAGAATCATTCACTTTGGTTTGGAAGACAGCCGTCACTTCACATTGCGCTGCGCCTTCACGAATCACATTGCCCTGGATGCGTCCACCCAATACAAAGCTCAAAGCGTCCAATAAAATAGACTTCCCTGCCCCTGTCTCGCCTGTGACAACACTCATGCCTAAATCAAAATCGAGGTGGAGTTCGTCCACGATAATAAAATTTTTGATGTGAAGTTCGAGCAGCATCTTATGCCAAATTAATCAGTTGTTGACCCCAATGCAGCTTTTCGCGCCACACGGCATAATAATCATAAGACCGCGGATGCAAGATCGTGAGCGGCTGTGCCTGCCGATGAATCTCAATGCGATCAGTCAAGTCCAAATTGACATGCGACTGCCCATCATAACTCAAACGTGGCGCTGTTTTGTTGTAGCGGGCCAGACGAATCTCAATCACACTGCCCGCATCAATCACCACCGGCCGGCTGGTCAAGGTATGGGGCAACTTCGGCACCAAAATCATGACCTCCAAATGAGGCGCAACAATGGGCCCCCCGGCAGACAATGCATAAGCCGTCGACCCCGTCGGCGTTGCAATAATCAGCCCATCTGAACGTTGACTATAGACAAATTGCCCATTGATTCGCATTTCAAACTCAATCAACTGGGCCACATCGCCAGGAAACAGCACCACATCATTGAGCGCATTGCCCTGTCCGTACTCCGAACCATCTGTGCGAATGACTTTGCCCGACAAAAGAAACCGCTCTTCGGTCACATAGTCCCCGTTTACAATACTAAGCAGTGGCCCCTCCACATTTTCGGGGGACAGATCCGTTAAAAATCCCAATTGCCCGCGATTGATCCCCACAACCGGGATACTTTGTAAAGACATGGTGCGTGCCGCATGCAGCAAATTGCCATCGCCCCCCACGGCGACCAGCAACTCAATACTCTCCGACAGGCGCTCCACTGACGCGGTGTTCCAATTGCCCACCAAGCCTTTGGCCGACTCTGCCTCAATCACCACTGTTTTGCCCTGCTTCTGCAAAAGATCCGCCACCTGCTTGAGCGTTTCCTGTACCTCAGGATTGCGATGCGTGCCCATCAGGCCAATGCACTTAAATGCCATCAATACTCTCCGTCTTCCATTCCAATATATTT
>CAYGFJ010000207.1:0-3314 GCA_964349115.1 uncultured Francisellaceae bacterium | reverse complement strand
CACTGATTCCTGATGCGCAAGAGGTTCCGCCTGGCGTGCAATTAGAAATTTTATTGCTTCAACGATGGATCATTGAAAATGACTTTAAGTCCGTCTTGGTTTTTACGAAGTCAAACGTCAATTTACCTCATTCACTGGCGCTGATTCAAGAGCAGATTAATAGCATAAAAACCCATCACAAAGCTGTGGTGGCTCAACTAAAAACAGCACTAAGAAGTCATAAAAAAATAAACTGAATACAGCGCTGCTGAGCATTTTAGAGTGTCCCCCGCTCGACTTTGCACACGAAGTTGAAGGACTTGGTTCTGAAAAAAGGATGTTGCAGCTGAGTCGCTTGGCCAGCTTAGGTGTTGCTGAAGCCCAGCAGTTTCTCGGGGTTTGTCTATATAGACAAACCACAGTCACAGGGGATCATGATGCGTTATTTGAACTGGCAGAGCATCATTTTTTGCAAGCAGTGAGGAAAGGTCTGGCCATGGAGAACATTGCTTGCACTGTATTCAAACACTGTCGAGAACAGCGTTCAATTGCTGCAATGCCTCGTATCTTCGACATGACTGAACCTGCTCAACAAATTGAAGCCTTGCAAAGAGTGATTGAGCGTGATGCCTGTTTTTTACCTGCCAAAATGATGCTGCTGCTTGTCTTGCAACAGTATCCTGGCCACAGCCCCAATCCATGGCTTTACGATAGAGTACAGGGCTCAATCAGCATTGCCTTCAAAGAAGCGGAACGGCCAGACAGCCTGATTTTTCCTGAAACATTAGGCTATATCCACAGTCTGATGATTTCTCTGGACACTCCTCCTGCGTGGAGAGCCTGGATGCAACTGATTCAGGGACGGTTTTGTCAGGAATTAAAATTGACGCCCGAAGAAGTCGCTCTGCTTCATGCTGATTTTTGCCTAAAAATGAAAGACCATCCCCACATGCTCAGTTTCGCTCGCTGTGCATTTTTTTCTTTATGTGCGCCGCCTCCTTCTCCTGAGGTGGTTTTGGCGCAGAAGATGGGAGCAGTCAAAAAAGCAATGCCTGGTGATCTAAGACAACAACAAGCGGCCATTACCCCCGCCATTGAAGCATTTCGAGCGGCTTATGGTGATTCCGCGCAAGAAAAGCTTAATACATTGACTGTAAAATCCAAAGGCAAACCTTGGTGGATTGATCTCGCACCTCCGCCTGTGTTTGAGCCAGTCTCTACTCCAGCAACACCCCCTGGTGTGCCTTCTGGGAAGGCAGACAAACCATCCAAAGGACAGGCCTCAGTGTGTACAGACATGCCGAGAAGATCAGCTAAAAAAAAATCGCCCTTGCCAGCATCGCTTCCAGTCTCTGCTGCGGTTGCAGCCATGCAGTCAGCAGAAGCCGCTTGTCGTGCTGCTGAAAGCGCGGAAGGGCTCGTTGCCAGCGCTGCTGAACAACTGAGGGCAGTACGTGCACAGCGAGATCGCACACTGGATGAGATTGTTCGATTACGGGGTGAGATTGTTCGATTACAGGATGAATTTGATCACACAAAACATGAAGCGGCAGCCCGCATTGCGGAGTTAGAAGCACAAAATGCTGCACTCCGTACTGAACTTGCACGAAGTCTTGCTGAACCAGCATTGCTGCGCATTATGGTCAGTGGTCGTGATGCAGAGCTGGTTGATGCACAGCGTAATTGGGCTGCAAGCTTAGAAAAAATAACGCATCTGGAAGCAGAATTGCGATCCCAAAAAGCAAAAGTGGCCAGTGTATTTGAAAAATACGGGGTTTCGCTGACGACCTCCCCATTGGTTGTTTTTACACAGTCAGCACAATAAGGAGAAAAACCATGGCATATAATGTGATTAATATTCCTGAAGAAAATAACAGACTAGGGTGGTGCAGCTGGAAAATTGCCACATACTGTGGCCTGGGTCTGCTTGGTGTCTCTGCTGTAGCGGCTTGTGTGGCCTGGGGGCTGGGTGGTTTTGCTTTTGCATCTGGAACAACGCCTTTTATACCCATCCTCAAGCCAACCCCAGCACATGTCCCTTTCTGTACGGCTTCAGGCGTCCCGATTGTGAGAGACGCTCAAATTTGCCAAGTGCTGACTCCTTTTGCAGATCTTGTTTATAAGAGTGATCCTAGCTGTCCTTGGGAGGGCGCGCGCTGCAGTGTTTCAGAAGGCAATCCCACAGTAGAGGTTACATACAATGGCCAAATTTATTTCTCAGGCGAGAGCTGGAATGCAACAGAACTGCCCCTTATTAGAGAAGCGACGATACTGACAGCCACTGAGGTCCCTGTTACGCTAACCTGCGGCGATGCGCAGGGGACATTTCATCTTGCAACGACCTTAAACTTTAAAGCGCCGTGTGGTGATGAGAGTCCTCAGTCCAAGCAAACATTGAGCGGACAATAATGGCAGCAGGACATAGAAAGAAGAGGCATGTGAATTTTACTCCAGTCATTGAGGGGCTTCGCTTTCCCGAAGGCCTGACGATAGAAGGGGTATTGGGAACGCCTTTAATGCTGGAAACAAGCGTCGAGAATCGTGCAGTGCCCAAGAAAGTACAGGCCGCTTTGTGGTTGGGTCTTTTTATGGCTGGATTTTTTTCTTCTGAAAGCAAAGTTCCGCTTGTTTTAATGGCCTTGCTCACTGTGGTTGTTCTTGCGCAGTATGCAAGATCAGTGAGCAGTGCAAGCCTGAGACTTCCACGGAATACGCGATTCATGGATGATTCCAAGACAGGCTATGAGAGATTGTGGCAGCTCGCATCACTTGTTTTTGCTTTGATGGTGAATAAAACATTTCAAACTTTAGACCCCGGGTTACAAGCGAATTTTTACGATGATGTTTTGGATCGGCACATGGAAGCCATCAATGGAGAGTATTTTATTAATGCCTTGAATACCATCCATGCACAGTGGGTGAAAACTGCTGTCGCACCTAGAGATATGAGAATAGTTGATGCAGAAATTGCAAGGTTTTCTTGTATGGTGAGGGCAGCGAGAGAGAAGGCTGGATTTGCTGTTGCTGCGATTCATTTTGCTGCCCCCATTGGGGACAGCGCTATGGATGCTTGTTGTTCTAGGCAGTAATTTTTTTGCTTTTCAAAGCAATCTTTTTGCCGTGGAAAGAGACGCCGATGAGTAGGATCTGCGTGATGCCTTGGGCTTTTTGTTCATAGAATTTTTCAGCTTGGGTATCCGCATCAAAATAAGACATTGAAGTTGTTTCAACAGCAAAAATCCCAGCGGCAGGGGCTGGGATGAAAGCGCCTATTCGCTATGAAGGTCCATAACCGGGAAAGGGCGCCTTAAAGCCAGCAAAAGTCTCCGCTATAG
>CAYGFJ010000206.1:0-3339 GCA_964349115.1 uncultured Francisellaceae bacterium | reverse complement strand
CACAAAAATAATCTCTTCCGCGCATATCCTGTGTTGTTCATCGTACTTTCTGATTCTGTGGAAAAATCAAGTTCAGGAGAGAAAGGTCCTGTCGTCCACTCTCGCATATTTTTATTCAAGATGAAGAGGTGGCTAATAACTTCGTAAAAAAACTGCTCACTTCCCCGCAATTCTTTTATTTGATCGATAGCTGTTGGGCCAAATGACAGATATGGCAACATGTCTTGGCTATTTTCAATAAGCGCTTGACCATTAAAAATAGATCCCTGAAGACTTGCCAAAATCACATCTTTATGTGATTCGACTTGAAGGATCTTAGAAAATGTAAATACGGAAACATCCTTGTGGGTTACTTCCTCTGCAGTTAATTTACACTCAGATAACGTCACGCTTTCTTGAAAAAACCTTAGATCACCAGAAAGGGATATTGAAGATGTGTTCCACAAATAGGCAAGGCCAAGGCCAAGCGCTAAGTCTTGCCCGAAAAGGAACTCAAACAATTCATCCCCTTGCCCTTGCCCATCATAAAAGCTCTCAATATAAGGAGACTTGGTTGCATAAGTTAAAAAGTGTATTTTCTTTTCTTTATTTCCATTCCTGTCCCTAGCCCATTCCGCGACAGAATAGTCATTTGCTAAAAAGCGCAGAGTAAAATCGCTGGTAGTACGGATATTTTTTGACATGCCCAGCTTTGACATGGCAATAGAAACATCGATTGCCAAGTCCATGCCCTCCTGAGCCGCATACCTATCTGGATAGCAGGCTGAAACCGACAACTCATTAAAAATTTGATCCATTTCAGTTCCTATAGGAGTTCGGCCAAACCCTTTTCCCATTCATCAAAAAAACCCTCCGGCCATTGATCCAAACGACCGTCCTTATCGATTTTTGGTGTTGTCACCGCACAGCAAGGAGCCTCTTTAGATCGATCAAAGAAATGCAACACCACATCGTCCGCTGAAATTGCCATCTTCTTCACTGCTATTCGGATACCGTTCAATACATGGTCGCTATGGGTTTCGATTATGACCTGAACTCCTTGGGCAGCTGCCAAGGCTAAAAATTTACCCATGGCGACCTGACCACGAGGGTGAAGATGGGCTTCAGGATTTTCTATCAAGATCAGACTTCCAGGCACCGAAGTCAGGATGGCAACGAAAATCGGGAGAGAATAAGTTAAGCCAAACCCCACATTTGTCGGGCGGTAATTCATACTGGCCAGTGTGTCTCTGACGAAAGAGAACTCCAAATTGACCAAATCCATTTTTGGATATTCCTGCAGATGGATTTGCGGGTTCTGCCCGATTTCAGAGAGCCATGCTTCTGTTTGCGCCCGCAGTTCGTTCAACTCTTCATTTTTATGCAAAAGACCTGATATGGCGAGAGGCTGTCTTTCCCGGCGAGACAGAAGGTGTGCACAGTATTCCCCAGCATTGCCTAACGGGTTGTATTTTGCTAATTCGTGATCCGCAATGGGAAACGAAGTTCTGGGGCCAATCCGTTCAGCCCTGAGATACGCAAAATCTGGGCCAAAAAGGGCATGTTCATCAAGCTTGCTTTTCGTCACGGGTGATAAAATCGAAGGAAGGATTTCACGTTCCTTTTCACACGAAAATGCCCAGTCAATCTCTGCAGCATTATCAGAGGTGATCCCAATGGATACAGTTGCATCGGATAATGCGCGTTCGTACAGCACATCATCGTACATACCAAGGTCAATCAGGGGACCGTTGAGAAGCGCTCCCGTCAGTTCATTGTTTTCGGAAATGCTGGATTGCCGGAGGAGCAAAAGAGATTGTAAGACTGAGCTTTTTCCCATGCCATTGATGCCTGAAAGAACAGTCAACGCACCAAGTGGCAAGAGTTCATCTTCAAAACACTTAAAATTGTGTAACCGAATAGAGGTGATCATGCCAATACCATCGAAATGAGTTCTTGAATTTTCTTGAAGCGAAGGCGCACCCTTTTAATGGAACCGGTGCCTTGGGAAACAGCTATATCAAAATCTTTCTCGTTCATTAACGACACAAAAAGGTCTTGAAGCTTTTTCTTTTCTTTCAACAGCTGGTCAGCTTGATTATATGTGAGTTTGCCGAGATTTACTGACCAAGCCTCGAAAAGCGCCTTATTGATGGGGTGCCTCCCTCCTGCTTTATGATAACGCTTGCGAAAAGCATCGCGACCAAACAGACCCTTGGCGAGCTCCATAGCACCAAGAAATTTATCGCAAAGCTCCTGCAATTCATCGTCTCCCATTTGGTTAAGCTGGGCCATCGCTTCGTTTAGGAACCCATCAAAATTATCGGTGAAATACTCCTCTGGAGGGTTCAACGTGAACGCAAAAAAGCGCAAAACACATTCACGATCGTCCATTCTCTTGGGAGAAATCCCTCGAGCTGTCGCGCCCTTGAAATCAGGAGAATTTGCCAGGTTTTCTAACACTTTAATTATCTTGCCTTGATTTAAGGCGTGCCTAATTTCCTGTGCGCTTAAAGGCAATCCCCCAGTATTGATACGTCGGAAAATATCAAACTTCACCTTTGGAGGAGTTCCAGGCTGAATGAGGTAAATGACAATTGGCGTTTCTTCAATACGTCGCTGGAAACTACGAGGAAGTTCGCTAAATTTCTTCAGAGTAAGATCACTGAGGAACTCAAGCCCACTTAGCCTTAGAGACTCATCAACAACATATTTTTTTATTGAAGTAAGTCGCTGGAGGCCGTCAACCACCAGCCATTTGTTATCTTCTGTGGCGTCCATATAAAACGCTGGCAGAGGTATCTTAATTAACATCGACTCGATAAGGCGACTCTGTGCACCGTCCATCCAAATGCCGGCGCGGCGCTGGAAGTCCGGAGCAAGGTCAATCTCATCGTTCCGGAGCCTTTTGATGAGCACATCCATAGTTGTGTTCTTTGTTTCTACCCGGATTTTACTTGGGTCAAAGGGCTCAGTTATCTTGACATCGTCGGGATCACTACTGGTATCCGCCCCATCAAGTTCGACATTTTCCTGATCAACAAGGACAAGGTTGGCCTCTATTTCACTCTGTTGTTTTTCCTCAGTACTCATAGCATCCTCGTTCGGTCTTAATCGAATCTGTCTGAGATTATTTAACACATGCAGCCTGCTTTTCTTCCAGACTTAGGTGGTGGTCATTGATGCGGTCGCCATTGAAGAGGTGATACCAGGGTGCGGACTTCACATCTTTGCCCCGGTCTTTTTCCCATTTGATATTGGGCTTGTCGCGTAAGACGCCTGCCCCCCGCTTGCCCACATCCGGCACCGAGAGGAAGGGGCGGATATTGAGGCGAACGCCGTCGTTGAGGTCCGGGTTCC
>CAYGFJ010000205.1:0-3339 GCA_964349115.1 uncultured Francisellaceae bacterium | reverse complement strand
GGCCCAACCAGGGCATAAGGCATGTGAAATCGTGTAACATACACAATCAAGACGCTGATAAGGCCGTAGAGAAACAAAGGGGCTTTGTCGACACCCAAAAAGAGCATTTCGCGGCTTAAAGCGCGGTTGATACGGATCGGTGTGCCTCTCATGATAACAATCCCTCCTTAGACTGTTGCGCCGGACATGCCGGGGATCATGAGGATCAATGTGGGTGCAGCTAAAACCAAGCCGCCGCCCACCAAGGCGCTCACGACCTGTTTCATGCCCACATCGTGACCTTTAAAAATCCAGAAGAAGCCCGCTGCAACAATCCCGATTGCAGTGATGAGTGCAATGGGTGCGCCTTGCAATTCGGTCAGCATCTTGAACAATGCCCCTGTAAAGGCATAGCCATCTTGGGTTGCGGCAAAACAAGGTGTGCCTGTCACCGAAAGTGAGAGGGCTAAAAGTGCTTTGCGTATTTGTTTTTTAAGTTTTTTCATTTTGTTATGACTCCATTTTTGTTGATATTATTGAAGCTCGGCCCTATGCCAGCTCCTTGAATAAAAACGTTCCGCTTTCGTGGTTGTAACCGGTCAGCAATGAGACATTTTTAATACGGCGTTGCATCGTCTTGTTATCGCGCTCAACAGAGACAATGACTTGAATTGTTTCTAAAAGTAGAGAAATCGGTTTGATGACCCCAGCCTCTTCGGCGAGCGACAAACAGCGTTCGATGGCGGCGTGGGTGTCATTGGCATGGATTGTGGCAATGCCGCCAGGGCACCCCGTATTCCAAGCCTTCATGAGGTAGAGCATGGCTTTGTCACGCACTTCTCCAATGATGATGCGGTCAGGACGCGAACGCATTGCCACATACACCAGTTTTTGCAGATCGATTGGAATTGCCAGTAAAAGATTGGTGGTCATGCGCAGCACGTTTTTGGCTGAACACTGCAGTTCTGAGACGTCTTCCAAAATAAGAAGGCGTTCGCAGTGGTCGATGATCTGTGTCAACTCATGAATACAGGCATTGGTAAAGGTTGTTTTGCCTGTTCCAGGCCCGCCGCAAATGAGAATATTTTTGCGGTCACGAATGGCTGTGCGGATTGCCTCTGCCTGAAGAGGCATCAATGATTGCTTCTTGATGTAATCTGCAAAGGTATAAATCAATTTCGCTTTTTTACGAAGGGTAAAAGAAGGTGCGTCCACAATTGCTGGCAAGATGGCTTCAAATCGAGATTGATCAAGGGGGAATTCACACTCTAGAATAGGGCTGTCCCTATTCGCCGTCATGCCTTTCATGCCTGCAACTTTGCGAATAATCCGTTCTGCTTGTTCAGGCGGAACAATGCCAAATTCACGCATCCCATGTAAATGATCTTCAACCCACAGGACGCCATCGGGATTCAGCATGATTTCAGTGATTGCCTCATCACTGATGGCGTCTAGGATTGGACCCGCGCATTCTTGTTCGAGTTGTTTGATGCGCGGATCAAGAGGACGATCCTGGAAACGTTTATGAGCGTTCATGCAGGCATCCCCCGAACAGCTGGGAGACTTGTTGTTGAGGAGGGCAACAAGTTCGCAGCGGGACTAATCCTCCCACGGCACGGTTTTCAGTGATTTGCATATTTCCCTTCATCATCACCGTGGGAGAAACTGGTATGGTTTGTTTTCTTTTCATGGTGCTATGAAAACATGAAAGAGATACGCAATCTAGACAGTCCAAAACATGGACGTAATGGGGATGAGATTATTCCCCGCGTTTCGAGGAGTGAATTGCCACAGATCCCTGAAAAAAAGAACTATGAATGGGAAACTGATAGTGGGTATTTTGCCATGCACGCATTGACCCCTGGTCGCGGGCAGGAATTGAATCGAGGGAACTGAAACGAGGATAGCCCTCGATATTTTTATGGCAAAATACAATCTCCCAGGCACGCAGGAATTGATGTAGGGTCGATGTTTCAGGGATAAAGCTGTGGCCTAAAATGAAGTCATGTAACTTTTTAAAACTGCCTGCAAGTAAATGAAGCTTTTTGGCATTGCTCAATGTCTGATTGTCTCGCGGTGAAAGATAATACGAGCTCGAGTCATTGAAAGAGGCATAGAGCGGGAGCTCTTTTTTGTTTTGCCAGTCCAGGTAGTCAGGGATTAGAATCAACGGGGCGTACTCTTTGAGGCCGTAGTATTCCAGATACGTTTTTTGGATCAAGTGCAGAGGCAGCGCGTCTTCGTGGTGTGCGAAACGAAAACCGGGAACCATCCCCAAGCCTAAGTTGAAGAGGTAGAGCATATCTTCAGTATGGGCAAGCGGAAATCGAATTTTGCGCTCTTTCTGGACAAGGCCCATGGCCATTTTGATCAGGGTCATTTGTTCGTTATAAGGTTGATGCCGGTGATGCTGCTGCAAGAGGAAGTGATGAAACTGCGCCCATGCAGGGTCATTGAGATGTTTTTGCCAAGCCTCATCAAAAAACAGGACTCGACATGTCCAATCGGAGTGGGTCGCAGCAATTGTTTTAAAAACATGCCATTGCATATGCGGTTCATCCGGCTTTCTCACCGTGATGTTGTACGCTTTTTCAATTTTGCGATGAAATTCAGCGTCGCTAATTTTAGGCAGCATAAAGACACTGCGAGCGCCTGCGGTTATTTTCCAATTCAAGGATTGAAACAGTGGAGTGGGTAAATTCAACAAATGTCCTGTTAAGCCCATCTCCCCCGCTTTAACTAGGCCGTAGGTTTTGGGTTTATCTTGAAATTCAAAAAAGCCTTCACAGGTTTTATCAAGCAGGAGAAAGGGGGCGCTATTGGAAAAAGATGCAATCTCTTCCCCATAGCGAAACCTGGCCATTCTGAGCGGGAGGGCTTTCTCGTCCGGATCAAGTTGGTCAATGATTTTGACCAGGCTGGGATTGACTTTTACGACGTAACTTCGCGCTTTGTTCCAAGAGAGTTGTTGGCCGTTGGATGTCATCATAAAGAATCCGCTTGCCGATTTTTAATGGCGATGCAGCCTGCTTTGAAAATGGGATTTGATTCGCAGAAGGGTAGTTTTGCTGTCATCAGGTCGTTGCGAATGCTGGAGTCATATTTTGATAATTCTGCATTGGGATAAATCGTGTCAAGTGAATCGGGCTGATGGTGAAAGTAATTGATTTCTTTGTTGCCAAAGATTTTGCGTTCCACATTTTTTTGAGTGACTTTCAGGTAATTCTGAAAGAAGTTAAGTGATTTTTTGATCTCTTTGAGTTTGGTTAGGCTGGTCATGCGATTTTGCTGGAGGGGTAAGTGTTCAGTGTTGTGGAGGGGGTAGTAGCAAGTTTGATCCAGTCTCGGATGGCCTGGTTG
>CAYGFJ010000204.1:0-3389 GCA_964349115.1 uncultured Francisellaceae bacterium | reverse complement strand
CCCATCGCTCTTTCTTAATCAACTTTGTGACCCTTCTCCTGGTTGAAAACATTGAAGACCATCTGCCAGAAGGCATGTCCAGTATGATCAGCATGATTATTGATGAAACTTATAAACGTTTCTCAGATGACGAACAGCCCAAACTCTATGTGCGCTATAGCGATGAAGAAATCGAAAAGGCCCTGACTGACCTCGAATTGACCGCCGACACCGATCAAGTGACCTGGTGGCACATTGCGGATGCTTTCTTCAAAGCAGGTAATAAGCGCCTTGCCTTGAAAGCCCAACGTTATGCGATGCCCAGCATTGCAGACACCGTGTCCCTTGCTTACACCAACAGCATCAAAGATCTGTTCGGAGAAATTTTGACCTTAGCTAATGAAAATTATGTTGATTCTTACAGTCGTATTATCTCAGGCGTCATTCGCAGCTTCCCCACCTTGACCTGTGTTACCAATTTAAATTTTGAAGGGGCCAAATTGATTTCTCTCGATTTGGATGAGGTGGCCAAGTCAGGAAGCCCTGCTGCTGAAAAACAAACGGCGATCATGTACATGCTAGCGCGCCATATTCTGGGCCGTGATTTCTTCTTGAATGCGGACGAAGTCTACAAAATGCCTGAACAATACCACGACTATCATATCAAAAATGCCAAAGAAACTTTGGAAGAACCCAAGCGTATCGTCTTTGATGAATTCCATCGCACGTCAAAGAGTCCAGCGATTCGCGATCAGGTGCTGCAGGACATGCGTGAAGGTCGAAAATGGAAAATTCATATTGCCTTAGCCTCCCAATCTTTGAAAGATTTTGACGAACTAATGGTCGAGTTTGCCACCTCTATTTTTATCATGGACTCGGGCTCTTCCATGTCGATCGATGCCACTTGCAAAACCTTTGGCTTGACTGATACTGAAAAACTGGCCCTCTCCACCCGCGTGCATGGCCCTTCCTCAGAGGGCGCTACTTTCATTGCCCAATTTGTCACAAAGCGCGGCATGAATACGCAACTTTTGACCAGCACAATCAGTCCCGTCGAACTCTGGGCCTTTAATACAACGGTAGAAGATGTACTGATTCGCGATGCCCTGTATAGAAATATTGGCCCCGTTTCCGCACGAAAACTCTTGGCAGAACGTTTTCCAAAAGGCAGTGCCACTGACGAGATTGAAATAGATCTAAAGAGTGATCCCTCTGCAACAGCGCACTCAGTTTGCGAACGTTTTGTCTTGGAAATCACGCGCATCCATCGCAAAGAGCAGCAAAAGAAACGGGCAACCCTAAACAACGACGGACTCTTATAAGGACGGATGAATGCAAGGCTCTCAAAAAGAATCTGGTGAACTCGACATTCTGTGGATCATCGGCGCTGTTCTCTTTACGCTGGGCCTCATTTTTATTTTGTTTCGTACTGAGATTTTGACTGTTATCCTCTGGATCAAATATGGTGAGCTCAAGATCATCAGTTTCTTTGTGCTGAATGACGATTACCAAGGTTTGGCAAACTGGGTCAACGAGCAAAACCCCAATCGTGTCAGTTTTTCAGAACTAGACCTTATCTCCCGTGAAATCGGCATGACGCTTCAAGTGCCTTGTATCCTCTTATGTCTTTTCCTTGCAACTGTTATTTACTTTAAACATCCAGAGAGTGGCTTTCGCGATACCGAAACCATGGACACTCTCTCCGAGAAAATGCGCGGCCTCTTCCCTGCGCTTAACATCGTTGCAGGACTCAACTTGGCCAAGGTCAATATTGATGAAGGCCCGTGGGCCATGGGACTCACCCCCATTGAATTCGCAAAAAAACACAAACTCATGGCACAAAACATCAAAACGGGCAAAATCGTATTGGATCACTATAAAACAAAACTGGTCTTCACGCAGCAACTCGCGGAACCCTTTCCAGGAGTGGCCCAGTTAAAGCCCCACGAAAAGGCCCTTTTTGCCATTTTTGCAGCTTATATTAATTATAAGCGTGATGAAGCTGAGAGGACAATGGAAGAAATTGTACGCCAGATCACCCCTGAAAAATTAAAGAAAAACAAATTGGACTACCACACTGATGCGCTCCTCAAAAAATATGAAGACACTCCAAAAGTTCAGAAGATAATCACACAGCATGCCTATACGAACACGATCTTCATGGAAATGCTGACTGAGGCCAGAAAGTCTGGAATTGTTTTAAACTCCCTCTACCTCTGGCTAAAGCCCATCGACCGCCGCCTTTGGTACGTTTTAAATAATGTAGGCCGCAAAGCTGTATTCATAGAAGCCGCTGCTGTTCAAGCCCATTGGTTGGCAGAGCGACGCTTGGGTTTTACAATCAAACAACCCATGGTGGATGAAGCTATCTTTGCTCTGGATGAAGCAATCCAAAACCGAATTATTAAGGAAGTTTGATGTCCCTCAAATTAAACTTAAGCGGAGAACTCAATAATTGGGAAAAATTCAAAGCCCGGAAAAAAAATCAAGCATTTTTGTCAGCACGCCATAAAGTGATCCACCGCGATCAAGACACCTGTCTTTTCTGTGGTTATCACGGTCGGACTTTAGAAGTCGTCAATTACGATGGAAATTATACCAATAATACCCCACGCAATCTGGTCACTGCCTGCGTCCTTTGTGCTCGCTGTTTGCTGCTGGATGCTTACAAGTTGGACTATGCAGGTGGAGACCGCATTATTTATCTTCCTGAGTTTTCCCAAACGGAATTCAACACCCTGGTGCGCGTCCTCTTTATTGAATCGAGACAAGAAGACAATACGGAAGGCGCCTACAATGCCAAAACGATTTTAGCCCAACTGCTCGATCGCGCCAGTTTGCTCGATCAAAAAGCAGGAGCCACTCTTTCCCATCCTGGACTGTTCTTAATGTATTTAAACAGCGATCAGAAAAATCCAGATCTCATCAAAAAACTAAGGTGGCTTCCCGATCCCAAAGAATACGAGGATGCCATTAAAATCTGGCAAGCAGAAATAGAGTACACATCATGACAAACTGTCTCTTTTGTAAAATCAGCCTGGGTGAACTGCCCTGTAACAAGGTCTACGAAGACAACGATTTTTTAGTCTTTCATGACCTCCACCCCAAAGCCCCAATTCATGTGCTTGTTGTGCCCAAACGCCATATTCAAAGCTTGGCACATTTAGAAGAGCATGATCAAAGCTTGATGGGAAAACTCACCTTGCTTCTCCAAAAAATTGCCCTGACCCTCAATCTCACAGCTGGTTTTCGAACCATTGTCAACACAGGAAAAGGCGGTGGACAAGAAGTCTTTCATCTTCATTATCATCTTCTGGGAACGCCAAGCTGATTCATGCTCAATACTCTCTCCTTCCTGCCTTCGCGACATAGTTTTGTTTTGTCAGACCAAGCGCGCTTGGCCAACGGAC
>CAYGFJ010000203.1:0-3397 GCA_964349115.1 uncultured Francisellaceae bacterium | reverse complement strand
ACCTCGGCACGGGCTCCGGCTGCATCGCAATTTCCCTCGCGCTTGAATGCTCCAACGCTAAGATCATTGCCATCGATCAAAGCAGCGCCGCCCTCCTTCTCGCCCAAGAAAACGCCGCCCGCTTGAACGCAAAAAACATCACATGGCTCAATAGCAATTGGTTTTCAAACCTCTCACCCCTGCAAGCCGACTTAATCCTCAGCAATCCGCCTTACATCCGGGAAGATGATCCTCATTTGCCTGCCTTATACCACGAACCCACTTCCGCCTTAACTTCAGGAAAAACGGGCCTCACAGACATTGAATCCATCATCAAAGACGCCAAAGCCTACTTAAAACCAAACGCCCCTCTCCTGATCGAACATGGCTACGATCAAGCCCCCGCCGTCACCGCTCTCTTTCAACAATACGCTTATGAAAATGTCAGCACCCACGCAGATTTGCAAGGCCATCCACGGGTGACCATGGGCCATCGCCCAACCCATACAAAAGGCTTTTCCTTAATGGAAGTTTTGATCGCCTTAACCCTCACTTCCGCTTTGGTTTTGGGGAGTTCACTCGCCCTTAACAAAATCGAGCAAAGCCACGCCCGGATTCATCTGTCCAATCAGGCAATGTTTGCTTTTAAATAACGCAACGACTAGAATGTGGAACTTCAATGCAACAAAGGGCCATCATGGAAACATTAACCTACTCTGCAGCACGTGCACATCTTGGTGCAACCATTGAACGTGTTGTACAAGGGCATATGCCTATTATGATTCAATATAGCCATTCCGAGCCCGTTGTCATGATGTCTCTTAGTGATTTTGAGTCCTATGAGGAAACAGCTTATCTTATGAAAAGCCCTAAAAACAGAGCAAAACTCATCGAAGCTAAAAATGAAATAGAAGCGCTTATTCTCAAAAGAAAACAACAGTATGCTTGACATTATTTTTGCAAAACAAGCCCAGAAAGATTACAACTACTTTGCAAAAACAAATCCAGCACTTAAATCAAGAATAGACAAGCTTGTCGAATCAATCCAACATACCCCTTTTGAAGGTCTTGGAAAACCCGAGCCTTTAAAATTCGACTTCCAGTCATATTGGTCCCGTCGCATCGATCACGAACATCGATTGGTTTATAAAATATTCGAAGATACTCTCTATATTGCCCAGTGTCGCTATCATTATTAGCTCTCCAATCAGGCCATTGCACTTCACGCAGCTCATCTGATCATGAAACACCTGAGGCCTACACAAGTTGACTAATAAATACTGCTGCCTTGCGGATACGAGCCTAAGACTTTCACCAAGGCGAATTTCTTCAATTCCTCCAAAGCCAAATGAACGGACTCATCCTCTTCATGACCTGCGACATCAAAATAAAAAACATAATGCCAGGCCTCTTGTTTTGAGGGGCGCAAGCTCGGTAGGCTGATGTTGACACCGAAGCGGTGAAAAGGTTCGACCAGGCGGAACAAGGCGCCGGGTTCATTGGGGATGTTCATCACCATCATCGAAGTTTTGTCTTTTCCAGTGCGAGCGATTTTGGTTTTACCCATCACCACAAAGCGGGTCTGATTGTTTTGTAAATCTTGGACATCCTGCTTTAAGCATGTGAGTTGATACAACTCTCCTGCCAACTGACTTGCGATGGCCGCAGCATCTTTGTGGTGCTCCAGCATTTTTGCGCCTTCTGAGGTGCTGTTTACGGCAAGCTGTTCGGCTGCGGAATGGGTTTCACTTAAATAGTGCTGACATTGCGCCAGGGCTTGGGGATGGCCATAAATCTTTTTGATCGCAGTGTGAGAGGGATGGGCCCACAAATGATGACGAATCGGCAACACGATTTCTCCAATCAACTTGACAGGAGAATTGACGAGCTGGTCTAAAGTGTCCGTCACAACGCCATTACTTGAGTTTTCAATGGGAACCACTGCAAATTCAACTTGATCAGCTTCCAAGGCACGGAATACCGCGGGAATAGTGACTTCAGGGACCGCTTCCACCTCTAGGCCAAAATGTTGCTGCAAAGCACTGTGTGAAAAACTGCCTTCCGGCCCCAAATACGCCACTTTCAAAGGCTGTTGCAAAGCACGACAGCTGGACATAATCGCTTTGAATACATTTTTAATGTGATGCTCCCTCAACGGGCCCTCATTTTTTTGTGACAAATTCATCAAAATCGCCTGCTCGCGTTCAGGGCGATACCATTCTGCCTTATTCATGGCGCCCTCCTCTTTTTTAGCTTGACCCACCTCCACTGCAATTTTTGCCCGCTTATTTAAAAGACTTAAGACTTCTTCATCCAAAGTGTCAATCGCAATGCGCAAGGGGCTTAAATCTTTCACGCAGGCCTCCTTTGTAGAGAGAGATATTTCAATAAATCAGCAGTTTCGTCCCAGCCCAAACAGGCGTCGGTGATACTCATGCCATACTGCAGCTTGACGCCTTTTTTCAGATCTTGACGCCCCGCTTCTAAATGACTTTCGAGCATGATGCCAGCGATCGGTAAACCCGGATGAGCCGCCAGACTTTCACACAGTGACTCAACCACTTGTTTTTGACGACGATGATCTTTTTGGCTGTTGGCATGGCTTGCATCCACAATGGCACGGGCCGTAATTTCGCGCTCATTTTGCATTGTCTGCAGTGACTGCAAAGACTCCAAGTCATAATTGACGCCCGTTTTTCCGCCGCGCAACACCACATGAGCGTCTTCATTACCTTTGGTCATGACAATGGCTGATAAGCCTTGAGACGTCACACCCAGAAAACTGTGAGGATGATTGGCGGCAACCACTGCATCAAAGGCAATGCCCATATCTCCTGAAGTCGCATTTTTAAAACCAATCGGCATCGACAGACCTGAGGCCAATTCACGATGCACTTGGCTTTCTGTGGTCCGCGCACCAATCGCACCCCAACTCACAACATCCGCAATGTACTGAGGAGTGATCGTATCCAAAAATTCAACGGCAATCGGCAAGCCTTTTTCACTGATTTTTAAAAGCAACTCCCGTGCAATCCGCAAGCCCTGATTAATGCGACACGAATCATCCAAATCAGGATCATTGATGAGCCCCTTCCAGCCAATGGTTGTTCGAGGCTTTTCAAAATAAACACGCATGACCAAAAATAAATGATCGGATAATTGCTCCGCCAAAACCGCCAGCCGATCGGCATATTCCAGCGCCGCCTTGGGATCGTGAATGGAACAAGGCCCCACAATCACGAGCAGTCTTTTATCTTTTCCATGAATAATATTGGAAACCGTGAGGCGCTGCAGCGCAATCTGCTTGGCCTGCGCACCTTGCAAAGGCAATTCCTCCAGCAAAAAAACAGGTGGAATCAAAGGTTTAATAGTTTTGACCCGCAGATCTTGAGTGGACCTCATGAATTCTCCAAAAAAT
>CAYGFJ010000202.1:0-3422 GCA_964349115.1 uncultured Francisellaceae bacterium | reverse complement strand
ATTGGCGGAGAAGGAGGGATTCGAACCCACGGACCCGTGAAGGTCAACAGTTTTCAAGACTGCCGCATTAAACCGCTCTGCCACTTCTCCAGCTGAGCCCGCGGATTATAATGACAGCTTCTCCGCTTTGCAAGTTGGCTTGCAAAGGCAGTAGGCCTTTGTTAGAATCTCACCAATCTTATATTATGATATGAATTCAAAAATGCTGATCAATAAGTTCTTAGATCCAAAAAATGATTTTGCTTTCAAACGTATTTTTGGTGTGGAACGAAACAAAGATATCCTGATCCATTTTATCAATGACATATTGGGCTTCTCTGGAGAAAAAGCCATTCAAACCGTGTCTTTTTTAAAAACCAGTCAAGACCCTGAAGTGGCTTATAAAAAGCAAAGTATTCTTGATGTGTTATGCGCAGATGAGTTGGGTCGTCAATACATCATCGAAATGCAAGTGGCCAAAACCCCTGGTTTTGAAAAACGGGCTCAGTATTATGCTGCAAAAGCTTATGGAAACCAGCTTAATCAAGGTGAGGACTATCACAACTTAAAAGAAATTATTTTTATTGCGATCACCAACTTTATCATGTTTCCCGACAAGCCCGATTACAAATCTGATCACGTTATTTTGGATAAAAAGCACCTCACCCATGATTTGAAAGACTTCTCATTCACTTTTATAGAACTTCCTAAATTCAATAAAACCATCGACGAACTCTCTACGATTGTAGAAAAATGGACCTATTTCTTTAAACATGCTGAGGGCACCCACGAAAAAGAACTGACCCGTATCGCAGGCGCTGATGCAGTGATTGAACGGGCTTATGAAGAACTCAACCGTTTTTCGTGGTCCAGACAAGAGCTCTTTACTTATGAGCAAGAAACCAAGCACGAACTCGATAATCGACTGGCTCGAGAATTAGAAAGGACTGAAGCAATCACTGCAGCGAGGGATGCAGGACATGCAGAGGGATTTGCTGTTGGAGAAGCAAAAGGCATAGAGCAAGGTATTCAAAAGGGCATTGAAAAGAGCATCGAAAAGGGCATCCAATTAGAAAAAGAAGCCATTGCTCGAAATCTTCTGCGTGAAGGCTTAAAACCTTCCATCATTGCCACACTCACAGGTCTTTCCGCTGAAGCAGTTGAAAAACTTTAGCACCTTTGTTTACAACGATATTCCTTCCATCGTGATGCTATGACGTAGTTGTGTGGAAGCAATCTCATTAAAGTTAATGCAGTCTATGTGTAGCAGTGTATCTGCATGCCCCACCACATCTAACACGCTCAACCATGTTTTATCAGGATTTTTCAAAGTGGATGACAGAACAATAGCCAGGTCGATGTCTGAGCGCGGCTTCGCATCTCCTCGCGCACGCGATCCAAACAGCCATATTTTTTCAACGCCCTGAATTTTCTTTAACTGGACCAAGAATTTATAAGCGGGAAGGCGCATTGGGTAAGCTCTCTAATGTGGTATACAAGCGCTGCAGCGCTACATAGTATTGTGGCAAATGTCCATAGATCCGCTGTGCCAATGGATGATCATAGGTATGCACTGTTAAATTGCGATCTTTAAGTAAGTTGATCCACAGCACCTCATCGTCAATCCAAGACAATGCATAGGCACGCTCAAAGGCTTGGCGGGGTGATTGTACCTCTATTCCTTGCGTCAACAAATTTTCTTGAATAGCCTTCCAGGCCAATTCAAAAACAAACTCAAAACGCTGAATACTGCCATCCAACGATAATGGGTGTTCTGGATCTATTGCCAACGCTTCCTGGAATCGCAACAAAGCTTCTTTGAAGAGTGGCATTTTTTTCATGATGTGCTTTATATTCAAAATGGGTGCGTTATTTTAACATGTATTTCAGTGACGCTGCAAAAACAACAGCGCAATACCCATTAAGGTGGCCGCAGTGCCGCTGAAATAAAGGCGTTTTAGAAATTGAACGTCTGCTTTGACAAGGGCCGTTTCAGCGCGGCCCTCCATAATGTCTTGCCTCAACTCATTGCGAAGATTTGAAATATCCAGCTTCACTTCACTGCGAAGGTCTGAGATATCTTGCTTTAATTCATTGCGAAGGTCTGACATATCTTGTTTTAATTCATTGCGAAGATCCAAGATATCTTGTTTTAATTCATTGCGAAGGTCTAACATATCTTGTTTTAATTCATTGCGAAGGTCCAAGATATCTTGTTTGACTTCAGTACGAAGATTTAAAATATCCTGAGACAAGATTGACTTTGCCAATTGAAGCGCAGCATCAGTGGCAAGATGCTCAATGCTGCTTTCAGTCGCCTCTTTGATCATTTCAACCAGCGCTTGTGCTTGTACATCTGAAACGCCACGCGCCTTCAAAGTGTTGTAAGATCTCAAAGTATCAAAGCTTCTCATTGCCGCAGCCATTTTTTTTACTCCCCTTAGTCTAACACAAGACAAGGAGTATACATCCAGTTACACCGCATTTCAACCAGTTTATAGTTTGTTCTTTAAATTCAAGATTTAATAGGCAACAATTTTCTAGCCTGAGGCTCACAATGCATATGCATATAATTTTTCAAAACCTCATTCATCAATTTTTGATAACGCCCTTTCTGTGCTTTAAACCAGTCTAAAACATCAGGCTCAATGCGAATAGAGATCACCTTCTTTGGGCCATAATCCACCACCTGAGCACGAGCCCAAAATTGTTCGTTTTGCTCATTTAAATCTGAATAATCAATATCATGATCGCTTAATGCATCCAAGGCCTTAAAATCTGTTTTAGATTTCACGTCCTTTAATTCCAGGGTCGAATACCGAACAACTCCTGGTTCATTTATATATGGCCTTTTCATATTCCACCCCCTCTTTTGCATTCGCCTTTCGAAATGAAATCACTCGAATCACGCTCATCCTTTTTGTGTACACCAGGGCCATTGTTCTGTTTTGAAGTTGCCCATAACAAACTCGCCTTTCCTCCTGATAGTCGCGTCGATCATCGATCGCCTCAACGCGCTGACTTTCCCAAAAGGAGGAAGCATCCACAAAATCTACCTTGTGTTTTGCAAGATTGAGTAAGCGCTTTGTTTCATCCCACTCAAACTCCATTTTCAGTGTTCCAGGTTAACGCTGGGATTATACATATAAACGTATATACAGTAAAGTCATGTTTCATCATTTTCCAGCAATAGGCTCAATTTTCAGAGTCTGATATTATTGCATGCAGTTCATTAAAAAGCAACCTCCCCTCCCACAATCAAAAAGGGCAAAGCGGCGTGTCCCAAAACACACCCCCTTGCCCTTTCCCAACCGTGGTGAGCAGATTATTTTGCTATTAATCACCACCAGGAGCAGCAGGAGCAGGAGCAGCGGCATGAGCAGCATGAGCAACACCAAATGGGCCACCAAGAGGGCCAGGAGCAGGAGCAGCACGAGCAGCAC
>CAYGFJ010000201.1:0-3431 GCA_964349115.1 uncultured Francisellaceae bacterium | reverse complement strand
GTTTAAGACTGGTAAAATCTTTAATTAAATCGGCTTTAAGGCCAGAATGGATGCTGATTGCAACTTTGCCGGTCATTCCTCCAGATTTAAGACCAATGGTTCAGTTGGATGGTGGTAGGTTTGCTGCGTCTGATTTGAATGATCTTTATCGCAGAGTGATAAATCGCAACAATCGTTTAAAGAAGCTTTTGGAAATCAAAGCCCCGGAAGTTATTACCCGAAATGAAAAGCGTATGCTGCAAGAAGCAGTGGACGCGCTTATAGATAATTCCGTAAGGCACGGAAAAGAAGTCACCGCTTCCACGGGGCAAAAAAGAAAGCTTCGTTCTTTGGCAGACATGCTCAAAGGTAAGCAGGGGCGTTTTAGACAAAATTTACTTGGTAAGCGCGTGGACTATTCCGGACGCAGTGTTATTGTGGTCGGACCTCACTTGAAATTACATCAGTGTGGTTTGCCAAAATTTATGGCTTTGGAATTATTTAAACCGTTTGTTATTTCCAAGCTCATTGGCCGCGAATATGCTCATAATGTTAGAAGTGCGAACCGGCTGATTGAACAAGGAAGAACCGAAGTTTATGATATTTTGGAAGAAGTTACCAAAGACCACTTTGTATTACTTAACCGTGCGCCGACTTTGCACCGTTTAGGTTTTCAGGCTTTTCAGCCAGTGCTTATAGAAGGAAAGGCTATTCAGTTGCACCCAATGGTTTGTGCTGCGTTTAATGCAGACTTTGACGGAGATCAAATGGCCGTACACGTACCGCTTACTGAAGCTGCTCAAAAAGAAGCCAGGGAAATTATGGTGTCTGCCCACAATTTGCTTAAGCCGGCTTCCGGAGATCCTGTTATGACCCCGGACAAGGATGTAGTGGTTGGAACTTATTATATAACCAAAATTCGCGAAGGTTTGAAGGGTGAAAATAAAATTTTCTCCAGTCCTTCCGAGGCTATAATGGCCTACAACAACAAGTTAGTTCACATTCAGGCAAAGATTAAAGCCAAACTTGATAATGGAGAAATTATTGAAACTTCAGTGGGAAGACTGATTTTCAATAAAGTTATCCCAAAAGAAATTGGTTTTAGGAATATCGTATTTAATAAAAAAGAACTGCAGGCTTTGGTTCGGGAAGTACATAGAGCTTTGGGAAGTGACCGAACCGCAGAAGTGATTGATGAGATTAAGCGCGTTGGGTTTACTTACATGATGCGCAGTGGTCTTTCCTGGGGGATGGACGATTTGATAGTGCCGGAAGCAAAATATGGCATGTTAAAAAGCGCTGACCAAGAAGTAGAAAATACTTATCAGCAGTATCGCGAAGGTCTTTTAACTGAAGATGAAAGAAAAAATCGAGTAGTGGAAATTTGGGCTGAAGTTTCGGAAAAAATTGCCAAGGATGTGGTTAAGGGTGTGCCTGACAATGGCCCGGTAAATTATTATGTATCTTCCGGAGCCAGAGGTTCGTTTTCTCAGGTTACTCAGATGTCAGGTATGAAAGGCTTGGTGGTTAACCCTTCTGGAGATGTTATTGAGCTTCCAGTGCGTGGTAGTTTTAAAGAAGGACTGCAGGTGCTTGAATATTTCATTTCTACTCACGGATCTAGAAAAGGTATGTCAGACACTGCGCTTAGAACTGCTGATGCCGGGTATCTCACCCGCCGCCTTGTGGATGTGGCTCAGGATGTGGTAATAAATGCCGAAGATTGTGGTACTGATGCGTGGAATATTATTTCCAAAGAAGAAAGTGAAAAAATGAACAAGCCTTATGACAGGCGTTTGTTCGGACGTGTTGCGGCTGAAGATATAAAAACTGCCAAAGGGAAAATTTTGGTGGAAAAGAATAATGGAATTGATGATGCCACGGCTAAGGCAATTGAGGCAGAGGGTATTACAGAGGTAAAATGCAGAAGCGTACTAAGGTGCAAATTAACCCGTGGTATTTGCAGGCTTTGCTACGGTTTTGATTTGGGCTTTAATGGTATGGTTGAACTGGGGTCTGCTGCAGGAATTGTGGCTGCCCAGGCGATTGGTGAACCAGGAACACAGCTTACCATGAGAACTTTCCATACTGGAGGCAGTGCTTCTGTTAAAGATATTACGCAAGGTCTTCCTCGCGTGGAAGAATTATTTGAAGCTAGGGAGCCTAAAGGTCAAGCTTTTGTTTCTGAAATTGACGGTCAGGTTTATATTACCAAACCTTCTAACAAAGAGATTATGGTACGTATTCAGGGTGCAGACGTGGAAAAAGATGTCTATGAACTTGGTAAGGCTCATTCAGCAATTAAAGACGGTACCCATTTAGAAAGTGGTGAGACTTTGTTTATAGATGAACATGGTAAAACTATAAAAACCAAGAATGCAGGGTTCATACGAGTGGAGAAAAATAAAATTTATGTTATCCACGAGAGTGACAAAGTAAAAGAGTATATTGTTCCTGCTGGGTTTTCGCTTTTAGTAAAAGAAGGAGATTTGGTGACCATGGGCCAGCAGCTTACTGAAGGAAACTTAAGTCCAACTCAGGTAATGAACTTACGTGGCGTGGAAGCAGCTCAAAAGTATATTGTAAAAGAAGTTCTGGATATTTATACTTCTCAAGGTCAGCCGATTCACGATAAGCATATTGAACTTATTGTGCGCCAAATGTTTTCCAAAATGCGCATTACTAATTCAGGGGATACAGATTTCGTGCAAGGCGAAGTCGTGGATAAATCCAAAATGAATGCGGTTAATGAAGAAGTGACTGGCTTAGGGCGAAGGCCGGCTACTGCTGAACAGCTTTTAATGGGTATTACTAAAATATCTTTAAATACTGAAAGCTTCCTTGCAGCCGCTTCGTTCCAAGAAACCACTCGTGTGCTTATAGAAGCGGCCGTTACGGGCAAGACCGATTACTTAAGAGGTCTTAAAGAAAACGTGATTATAGGAAAACTTATTCCTGCTGGTACTGGTTTTAACGCTCATGTGGCAGAGGAGAATTTGAAATTGGAAGAAACAATAATCGGCGCGGAAATCGGCGGAGAATAGTTTGGTAGAACTAATAACCAATAATTGATAACCGATAACATCAAAATTGGTTATACAATATAAAATTAAATAACCGTCCCGAGCTTGTCGAGGGACGGTTATTTAATTTTGAAAATTATTTTGAGCGGTAAGCAGGTAGTTGATTCCAGATAACAGCAAACATTGCTTTTTGTATATCAAACATTTCTTTGTTTTCTATTACTAAGGCTGTAAGTTTGTTTTGCAGGGAAAACATGGCTACTTTATTTTTCCATAACATTGTAATGCCGTGAAAATTTGAACTCTCGGAAATAAGTCTGACTTCCCGAAGTTCCTTTGGTCCGGTGTTTTGTCTTTCTAAGCCTTTAGGCGTGGCGCGGAGAATAACTTTAACAGGAATTTTTTTGGCAATTCTTTGTTTTAAAAATT
>CAYGFJ010000200.1:0-3435 GCA_964349115.1 uncultured Francisellaceae bacterium | reverse complement strand
ATATCAACACCTCCACCCAGTTCAGCAATTCCATCGCTATCAGCGCCAACAGTCACACCATGAAAGGCAATGTCCTCAATTTCAACGGCCCCAAAGTGTGGCGTGCGCCACAGATTGATTTTGGGGATGGGGGTGAAGGTGGCGATGAGGTCTTTGGCCAAAAACTTTGCATCACTGACGACAACCAGCAGGATCTCGAGCTCTTCGCCATGATTGTGTTTGCGGAGGCGAATCAGAGTGCCTACCTCAAATATACGCCACTTATTGCATTAAAAAGAACATCTTTGTTTACGAAAATGCATGAATTTTATGGTGCTGATGTTCTTGACCCTGAACAATTTCCCCCTGAAATGCGAAGCCAATTTCAGAGGCCCATTGCCCAAAGGCATGGCTACGAAATTCACTTTAATCCAACGAGCAAACTGGCAATTATGTCAGTCGCATCTGTGATTAAAAATAGGATGAACATCAAAGGTGACGTCCTTTGCAAACCCATTGTTAGCCAACATTTGCAATTTGATGCCTACATTGACCCCGATACTGTTGATTTTGCCAATATTGATCCAGAGCAATGGAGGAAACACAGCACTTTCATCCAAGCCTATGCCCGCATGCGAGGCATTACTCCCCAACAAAAACGGCTATTCAAGACTGTTGACCTTTCCCTGCCCTCAGCAGAAACAATGCGTTTGTATAAAATTATGGGCGACATTACTGACATTTACTTGAACCGTGACCCTGTCACGACCAAAGCCAATTACTACTTGAGCCCAGTTGCATTAATGCTTTCTAAAGACGAGAGTCTGCCAGCGTGGAGCGCCTGGCCAAAAGATCCTGTGAATATGCAGCTTGCAAAAACAGATGATTTCATCTTTATTGATGGCCACTGGTCATAAAACTGGAGCCCTTCTATGTATAAGCAACTTCTTTATTTAATCTTAAGTCTCGGTCTAATGAGCAACGCCCATGCCGATACCATTGTGCAAGACAATTTTACAGAAGACCCCAGCAATCCCATGCAAATGAGCGTTCATCATGCTGGCAACAGTATGCAGGCGCTGTGTCCACCAGCGTCGGTTGGTGATGATTCTGATGCCCCCTGTCCAATTGTCATCAAAAACAAAGCGGGCAAAACGTTGACTATTCAGGGTCTAAATGCTGATGAGGCTAATACAGCTGAAGTGGTGTGGCTGGCTAATTCAGCAGTTCAAGTGATTGTCAGCCTGCAACAAACAGATGTTATGTACAGCATTCTGATAAATTTTAAAGCGATGCAAATTCAGTATATTACAAACCTATTTACTGCTGATCCCAGCAAAGACCTCATGGCCTTGGCCAATGCAGGGGATAAGGCAAAAATCATTGTGACTAGAATGAGTAACCTTACTCAAGGGCTTCTCATTGATACACCAAAGAATGCCATGAGTCCTAATGCATACGAGTCCGTTCATTACAGCAGTTATTTTGACAATCAAGGCAGTTTTATCCTGCGATTCATTAACAAAAAAAATGTCATCTCGACTCAAGTTATCCCCATCAACCCATCCCAATTTGCACCGATCAACCCCAGTGATATCGGGACATTTGACATCAAAACTCTGAATGCGAATTCAGGCACCTCATAACCAAAAGGAGACTTTCATCATGCCCCTCATCAACACCACAAAATCTGGCATTTTTACTTCAGCACAGCCCTTGATTGTCAACGGCAGTGTGGTGGTTGGAGCTGGAACTGCCCTTCAGCAAACTCTGGTGGGCGGCAATCGCAGTGTCACTTTTGAAGGCGCACCCATCGAAACCACTGGCATGATGAATGCAATCACCATCCCCACTCCCAGCGCCCCTGGCGCGATCACCGGCACCACCAATGCCTTTGCCAAAACGATCAGTGGCTTCTCCAAAAAAGTCTTCATCGGTGGCAAAAATGTGGTGACCAATGGATCGATCAAGATCATCAATGCGGGCAACTGTCCCAGTGCGCCGATGGTGGCGTCGACCCAAACGAAGACGGTTTGTACGATTGGGGGGTGAATGCAAAATATTCCTTCCCCACCCTCCAAAACTCCTCACGATGCCTTCTTCAAAGCTCTTTGCACTGATGTGAATATTGCCACGGATGTTATGAAACATGCCTTGCCGCCTGAGCTTTTCCATAAAATTGACTTGGGCTCACTTGCGCTGACTGATAAATCTTTTATCTCAAAGAATCTTCGTCGTATTGAGAGCGACCTCATTTTTAAGGCCTTGATTAATGGGCATGAAGGTTATATTTGCGTGATCATGGAGCATCAGTCCACCGCCGACCCCTTGCTCGCTTTTCGAAAACTGGAATACACCGTCGCCTTGATGCGTCAGCATTTGAAGCAAAAGCATGACAAGTTGCCTGTCATTATCAATATTTGCCTGTACCACGGCGAGACCAGTCCTTACCCGCATTCAACGGATTTATTTGACTGCTTCGCCGAGCCCGAGCTTGCCAAAACTTGGATGTTCAAACCCTTTCATTTGATTGACCTCACTGTCATTCCCGACGAACACATTACACAACAAGGCAAAGCGGCTTTGCTGGAATATCTCTTCAAACATTGCAGAGATGCCGAACTCTCCCGCAATATCAAAGCAGTGGTTGCGCTTTTAAAGCGCATCAGTCTAGAAGATTACTTCGACAATATGCTACACTATCTGACTTATGCATGTGGAGACCAAGACAATGTCGACCAGCTGCTTCATGCCATCATCCAGGAGCTGCCAGAAAAGGAGTTAAAAATCATGACTTACGGACAACAATTGATACAAAGAGGGATGCAACAAGGTATGCAGCAAGGTATCCAGCAAGGTATCCAGCAAGGCGTGGAGCAAGGCATTCAGCAAGGATTGTATCAAGGCATTCAGCAGGAAAAAGAAATCCTAGCCAAAAAAATGCTCCTAAAAGGCCGCCCCATCAACGAAATCACTGACTTCACAGACCTACCCCTCTCCAAAATCAAAAAAATAAAAGCCACTCTGCCGCACTAATTCTGCTGTATTGCCACTATAAAAAATTAAAAATTGTAAATGGTTGGATTGATTGTTAGCAGGTTAAGTAGATGCGGTTGTTTGAATGTATACCCTGTATTGCTATGACTATTAATCAACAAGGGCTTTATTCCACAACAAAAATTGTATCCAGCAGCTCGGTCATTTCTTGTTGATGATCATCGAGGTAGCTTTTTTTACAAAAGACTTGGCAGAGCGGGTCTCCTGCGTGTATCGCATCGCTAAGACGTGCTTGAAGAATCACCCCAGCACCATTTTCTTTCTTTTTAGCTTTTTGGTTTAAGCCAGTAGATAATTCAAAGTTAACAAAAGAACCCAGAGTTTTTTGATCAATATTTTTTAATTTTCCACTATGAGTCGCTCTGTAAGTAAAGGTGGACTGACCCTTGAGTAAAAAAG
>CAYGFJ010000199.1:0-3439 GCA_964349115.1 uncultured Francisellaceae bacterium | reverse complement strand
ATCCAAAAGGGACAAGTCTTGGTCGGTAATGCTTTGGCGGGCATCCACCACAAAAATCACGACATCGGCATCGCGAATGGCTTGCAAGGTTTTGACGACGGAGAATTTTTCAACGGTTTCTTTGGTTTTGCCCCGTCTGCGAACGCCCGCTGTGTCGATCAGAGTAAATTCATCACCGTGATGAGTAAAGGGGATGTAAATGCTGTCGCGCGTGGTGCCGGGTAAGTCACAGACAATGACGCGCTCTTCGCCCAATAGGCGATTGGTCAAGGTGGATTTGCCCACATTGGGCCGGCCGACCAAAGCCACTTTGATGCCGATGGTTTCCACCGCAAGGGGTTCACCCAAAGCGAGGGCGGCTGTCAGATTTTCGGCTTGTTCCAACAAGGGCTGAAGATGCTTTTTATGCGCGGCTGAAACGCCAATGGGCGTACCCAGCCCTAATTCATAAAATTCCGCCAGGGCATAGTCCTGATTTTTGACGGCATCAATTTTGTTTGCCACCACAATAATGGGCTTGGAGAGTCGGCGTAAATGGGCGGTGATGGCCAAGTCTTCAGGCGTCACGCCGGCTTTGGCATCGACGACAAAAAGCAGGACATCCGCTTCTTCCATCGCCATTTTGGCAGACTCCACAATAAAATGTGCAATGCCATCGGCCTCAGTGACCAAGCCGCCAGTGTCAATCACGATGAAGGGCGTTTCGCCCAGCTTCACTTCACCATATTGGCGATCTCGTGTGACGCCGGGTTCGTCTGCCACCAAGGCTTGGCGGCTTCCTGTCAGGGCATTGAAGAGGGAGGATTTTCCCACATTAGGGCGGCCAATAATGGCTAAAACAGGGTTCATGATGTGGGCTGCAAGGCGGCCACTGTGCCCCCATTGCCAGTCACAATCAGCATGCTATTGTAGACCAAGGCTGCGGAGTTGATGCCTTTATTTCCCACTTGAATCCGTGCAGTTTCATGGCCGTCAGTCATCGATAAGAAATGGACATACCCCGCCAAATCACCCACCACCACTTCGTTATTTATGACAGCGGGTGGGCTTACAAATCGATAGAGAAAGTCACTTTGTTGCCAGAGGGTTTGGCTGGTGCTCTCATCGATGGCGACGACTTTCCCTGTTTCTGTCGTTGCGAAGATTTTGCCATTGCCAATGGCGGGTGCTTCAAAAGAAGAGAGCGCCTTTTGCCAAATGAGTTCACCATTGGGGCTATTCACCGCCGCCACATTTCCGTGATAAGACGTTGCAAAAATGATGTTGTCGTCCTCTGCAGGGGTGCCATCTATATCCACCAAATTGTTGATGGCATTCGGGCTGCTGGGGATTGCAATCGGCACCTGCCAATTTTCAACTCCGCGGTACACATCAAAGGCGCCTAGCTGGCCATTGTCAAAACCGACATAGGCGACGCCGTTATAAATCAATGGGCTGCTGTTGCTGTATAAACTCAAAGACGGTGCGGTGCCATCGTAGGACCAGAGCATTTTTCCAGTGTCCGCAGCATAGGCCTCGACGCTGGAATCGTGTGCTTGAACGATGACGACATCATCAGTGGCCGCGGGGGCCCCCAAAATAATACTGGGCATTTGCACATGCCACTCACTTTTTCCCGTTTTAAGATCTAAGGCATACAAAGTGCCATCCATGGTGCCAACAAAAACGCTGTTGTCATTCACCCCAGGCGTTGCGCTGATGTGCCCTGGGACAGAGATATCCCACAGAGTATTGCCATGGTCTGCATTCAAAGCGACGACCCGGCCTTCATATCCAACGGCCACGACGGTGTTGCCTTGCAGCGCTGAGCCCAAATTCAAACTCTCGTTTTGATTGCCGCCCGTCACATTGCGCATCCACACTGTTTTCACTGGCAGTTCTTTGGGAGCCACTGCAGACAATGGCGTGGGTGGAGGTGTATTGTCCGTTTGACACGCCGTTAAAAACAAACAACCGGGCAACAGCGCCCAGCTTAAGCGTCGATAATTCAATGTCATGATGCTGATCCTGATAAAGTGACGCCAACCGCATTCAAGCGTTCGGTCGCGAGTTGGCTAATGAGGGGATTGTTTTGCGAAGCAGCGGCGGCCTGTTGAAAACTTTGCTTGGCCATTGCTGTATTATTTTCTAAAACATAGGCATCGCCCGAGAGCAATGCATACGAGCCCACAAACCCTTTGGGTGGATCTTTCAAGACCGCAAGTGCTGCCGCAGGATTGTTTTCTGCCAACAACACCCGCGCGAGGCGAATGGCCACAATCGGCGTCAATGCATTGTCGCTGTTTTTAGACAAGGTCGTTTTCAAAATCCCTTCCGCTTGGGAGAGATTGTTTTGAGAGACCGCACTGTCCGCCAAATTCAATTCTGCCAAACTCGCATACACGGACCGGGGATAGTCTACAATAATAGTGTTCGCAGCCTCGGAAATACTGGTTGGACTTGCTTTATTTTGAATGCTCAAAAGCAAAGCCTGATAGGCCATCGATGCTGCTTCATTCATCGCATGCGTTTTCTTTTGAATATAGGTATTCACCCCAAACCCCAGCGCAATCAACACAATCGCCAGCACCGCCCAGCGTGCATACTTCTTCACAAACCCCGTGACAATATCTGCCCGGTCTTGGTCATTTAACTCATAGTCCATGTCTGCCCCTCCCAATAAAAGGGGCAAAGTGTAGCATTAAAACTTAAAAAGATCATTCAGTGTGGCAATCCTATGAAAGACCTATCTTTAAAGGCGAGGGTCAATCAGGTAAGCTGATGGGCTTTTCATGAACGGGATAAACCATGAAGCCAGAAATTGAATTGAAAATTTTAAACAAGCCGTTTTATCAAGAATTTGCGCTGCCTGCGTATGCAACGATGGGGTCAGCAGGCTTGGATTTGCGGGCAGCGATTGATGAAGCGCTGACGGTGGCGCCAGGGGAAACGATGCTGATCCCGACGGGGCTGTCGATGCATGTAGCGCACTCGGGCTATGCAGCAATGATTTTGCCGCGCTCGGGCTTGGGGCATAAACATGGCATTGTGCTGGGCAATTTAGTGGGGCTCATCGATTCTGATTATCAGGGGGAACTGATGATTTCCTGCTGGAATCGGGGAGAAGTGCCTTATATCGTCACGCGTGGAGAGCGGATTGCGCAGTTGGTGATTGTGCCTGTGCTTCAAGTAGAATGGCGAGTTGTAGATGAATTTCAAAGTTCCGACCGCAATGTTCAAGGGTTTGGTTCAACAGGAAAAGGATAAATCATGTTTCGTATGCCGATTGATAAAATACCTCGCCACGTTTTTCGCACGTATGATATTCGGGGCAATACCCTCAGTGATTTAACAGCTGATTTGGTGCATGACATTGGGTTGGCGCTGGGTTCGGAAGCGCAGGCACAGGGAGCGACCAGCATGGCAGTGGCGCGAGATGGGCGTCTGTCCAGTCCAACAC
>CAYGFJ010000198.1:0-3465 GCA_964349115.1 uncultured Francisellaceae bacterium | reverse complement strand
CAATTAATCCGTTATGTGGTTTCACAAAAACCACCTCAACTTCTGTAATTTTCATGATCTGCCTCATCACATTCTTGATTAGGAGTGCAAGTGTAACGTCTCACACTGATTTAGGCACTTCGTCTCAAGATAATCAAGATGAGACAAATCCAAGCAATAAACCCCGTAATCATTAAAATCACGGGGTCGTTAATTTAACTAACCCTGTTTCAGTATTGCAATACTCTCCTTAATAATATCATCGGGGAGATGGTTTATTTTTTTGTCTGTCGCTATCCGTAATGCTGTGACAATAATACGATGTACTTGCCGCGGGTTGCCTTGCGACGACATTCGCAATAATTCAACCCCAGAATCAGATAATATATTCTGAGTGGATCCAACCTGAGTAAATCCATGCGTTAAAAACTGTTTGAACGATTCACGATCAGCAATAGGTTTTAGCTCATAACGAGCTTGTATTCTAGATGCCAAAGCAACATTGATGGGTCGGTCAATTTCACGTAAAAGCTCTGGATGCCCTACTAACCAAACAGTCATATAGTCTTTTGAGTCAAACACAAAATTCATAAAAGAGGGAAAATCTCTAAAAAACTCAGATTTCAAATTTTGAGCTTCATCGATAATCAAAATGGGTAATAGATTTTTTTGTGTGACAAGATGCGTGACATGTTCTTTTATATCGCGCCATAATTGTGAACGACGATACGAAGAGGCGACGCCAAATAAAATGGCAAGTTGTCTATAAAAGTCTAGCCGCCCAAAATCAGTATCGGCTATATAATACACGCCATACTGTTGCGGATTCAAGCCTCGCGTAATCTGACGAAGCATTGCTGTTTTTCCTAGTCCTGGCTCTGCGGTTAATAATCCAATCCCCGGCGATTTAAGCAGCCAATTAAATTGCTGCAGTAAGCCGGCCAATTGACCATTATCCCATAATGAATTATTTTGTTTTCCAAAGGGGGGCTGGGTGAAACCAAAAAATGATTGGTACATATTTATTTTTCCTCGTTAAATGATGTAGGAATATGGTAAAGCTGGTTAAATTCGCGCTGAGCCAAATCAACAGCGTTTTCGCCCTGTTTGATTGGCTTTGCAGGGGCATTATGCGGTCGTTGACGTTTACGATGAAGGTTGGCTTTTAAGTCTAATAGGGTGACTGATCCCAGATCATCGCCAAACTCTGACTCTATTTTGATAGCCGTTTTAGTGTGTGGATCAACAACGAGCGTTATTTTTTCACCAACATGCTCATAGGGAACTTCAAAGCGCATCCCCTCCCAACTGATGGTGCCATCCTTTCTAACAGTGCGATCAAAACGGTGGCAAAAAATATCATTAATTTTGTGTGCAACAAAAGTGGTTAACGGTCGAACATGCATTAAATCCTCACGCCAGCGATCAATAGGAAGTTGGCCATCTAGTCCCGCATGTGGGCGTCGATGATAAACTTGCTCAAGCCAAGCCCATAAAAGAGCGTTAAGCTCATCAACCGAAGTGATCTTATCAATCACGATCTCATTGAGAAATTGTGCTCGAAAAGTGCGATGAAACCGCTCTAATTTGCCTTTTCCCTGAGGTTCATATGGGCGGCAATAAATTAACCTAATATCAAGGCGTGCACAAATCGCTTGCAATGAACCTGAACGATAAGCCGGTCCATTATCAATAATAATTTTACGCGGTAACCCACGCTTTAAAAGCGCTTGCTTTAGGACACCTTCGATGTCAAGCGCTGTTTCACCGAAGCAGAATGCGCTATGGGCAATCAGGCGTGAGGCATCGTCTAATAAAGAAACCAAATAGGTTTTCCTCATGCCGCTGGGTGTTTGAACGGTGGGGCCATGTAACACATCACCGTGCCAAATATCACCAGCGTGATCTGCAACAAATGAACGTCGTTCAATGGTATGTTTGTCGTCAAGGATCCGTTTAGATTGTTTTTTTCTCTGCAAAAACCGGTGTACCGTGGCGCGTGCCAGTTTTCTTTTGGCGACGATACCTTGTCGTTCCAGCATGTCAATCATCGTATTGATCGAACGAGAGGGATTATCTTGCTTTAGCTGCAATAAAGCAGTCTGTATTTCTTCTGATAATTGCGTTTTTCCTTTATCACTACGTGTAATCGGGATGAGCGCTTCAATGCCACCACGCTTCCACTCGTAATACCAGCGTAAAATAGTTTGCTCACTCAAATGTACGCGACGAGAATGAGGGATCTGATGTGTTTTAGAAGCCAGTTCACGAACAATTAATTTCACTTCTCCACGTTTTAACTCACCACGACTGGCAAGAGGTCCTAAGATCATTAGTCGAAATAAAGCGTCGGGATGTAGCGTTGTACTCATCAATTTCTCCTTTGTTATTTAAAATAATGAGGAGCCAAGTGAATCATAAATAACGATCCGATACGTATGGGCAAACTGTGTGGGGTGGGGGTTTTTAGCTGTTTATTGCCCATCCCAAGATGCCAATGACTCAGCGTTTATGGGACAATCACTCCTGAAGCATGGCAACGATACATCGCTTTCGACAACGGCATTTGTTTAAGGGTGCCCTCCCAAAACTCAGAGAAACCACTGGTTCGGCCAAGCTCAATCAAGCGAACGCATAAAGCATCTTTATGTAAATTAAACCGCTCTTTAAATCGAGTCATCCAACGACTGATGGTATGGCGTGATGGGGCGCTCTCTTTTGCGATAGCACGCATGCTCTTGCCAGTCAGTGAAAACATGAGCACCGCCTGCTGGACCGCCCACATATACCAACGCCGCGGCGGAATGCACTCTGGCAACACAGAGCAAGTACGCCAGCAGCTTGGGCACAGATAGCGTTGGATCAAAATAGGATTTAATGACTCACCCGGCTGGCTTTCTCGATCTGGTTTGCGGGGATAAGATCCATGGCACCATAACCCTGATTTACCGCAGTTTGGGCATCCGAAGGGAAAAAACTGTTCTAATAGTGGATTATTTAGTACTTCCAGGCATTGAACTAATGACTGTATTCCGGGGATAATGATGGGCATGACTGGTCTCTTGTTTTAGTTGTATGTTTTGTCGCACACAATAATAAACTAGGATCAGTCATTTTTTTGCTTTTTTGTATCAGATTATTTGAGAATGATCGAAAAAGTAGAACCTAAAAGATAGCGGGATGAATTGATGGGTTAAGCCTCAAGGTTTGCGGGATGTAACACCCAGTTATCCGGAAATTCTGGATAACTGCTTAAAAACCAATGAATGGGCGTGCGATGAGAATGAAAGGTGATGAAAAAGCAATAGCGGCTTGGGAACGTGTGCCAAACTCTGCTCGTTTGCGTTTGCTCAATAATGTCTATTGTCATAAATGCAAAGAAGCCCGAGGCATTGGAAATGCCAGAGCGTTCATTGTGCAGCAGGATTTAATCATTAAGGGATCTTGCATAATTTGTAATGCCCCCGTAGCACGCTGTATAGAGAC
>CAYGFJ010000197.1:0-3499 GCA_964349115.1 uncultured Francisellaceae bacterium | reverse complement strand
TCTTGAATCGAGTTGACCCACGGTTCGTTCATATCGGTCGAAACCTCAAAGCAATTGAGGCCAAACCCCAATCCTTCGCCAATGGCTTTTAGAAAGGCTTCTTTCTGAGTCCAGAGATAATAAAACAAGGCCTCTCCATCTCGAATGGGGCAATGTAAAAGCGCCTTGAACTCTGTCACCGTGAAAAATCGTTTGGCAATTTCGTAGTAGGGTTTATTGGAGCTTTCACAGCGCTCAATGTCCACCCCCACCAAATCTTTGCTGGAAATAGCCACCACACCAAAATCACCGCTGTGAGAGAGATTAAATTGCAGATCGACTCCTTCAATAAAAGGTTTGCCCAAAGCGGTATATTGCAAGGGGACTTTGGCTGGTGAGCAGCCCAAATGACTGGCTAAAATATGCCGCAAACTGCCGCGAGTCAGGGCAAAATTCAGCTGCAATTTCTCCGAGCAAAAGCGCTGCATCCGCTTTATTTCATCCGGCGACAAAACACTGACAAAAGCATCACGATGTCTCGCCATATTAGGCAATGAAATGAGATACAACAAGACTTCTGTTGTCAGGGGTCGCACACTTTGCAAAATCATCTCAACAAGGGAATAGACGGGCATCGTAGCATAGACTTTTTAATTCACCAATTCCTTCATTGCCTGAGAAAGCGTCTGCATTCCCCATTGCCGTGAAGTCTCCATGGCGGCCTCAATTTGGGCAATCTTGTGTTCACGAATCAGGTTTTTGATGGCAGGAGTGTTAATTAAAATTTCCTGCACCAATTCTCGCGCACTTTGCTCAGTGCGGCTCCATAAAACTTGATGAAAAATAGCAGTCAAATGCTCAGCGAAAATGGTGCGGATGAGCTCCTTCTCGTCTCCAGGAAAAACGTCAATCAAACGATCCAAACTCTTGGCCGCACCACTCGTATGCAAACTTGCCAATACCAAATGTCCTGTTTCCGCTGCTTGGAGAGCCAAGCGAATGGTTGACAAATCACGCAGCTCTCCCACCAAAATAATGTCAGGATCTTCACGTAATGCGGCTTCTAGCCCTCGGTTAAAGTCAAGTACATCGCGCCGTACCTCCCGCTGATGAATCAAAGCGCGTTTGCCTGTGTAAATAAACTCAATGGGGTCCTCCAGGGTAATGATATGAAAAGCCTCTTTTTGATTGAGATATTCCACCATCGCCGCCAAAGTCGTGCTTTTCCCCGACCCCGTCGCCCCCGTGACCAAGACCAAGCCGGAAGGCTGACCCAGGGCTTTACGCATCACTTCAAAGTGCTTATAGGTATTCAAAGCGGGAGTGATCTCTGGAATCAGTCGCAACACGAGTGCTATCCCCCGTTGCTCGTTAAATAAATTCACCCGAAACCGCCCCACTTCATGCAGTTGATATGCAAAGTCCAAGTCCAATTGTTGAAAAAACTGCTCCCGCAATTCAGGTGGTGTCAGTTGATAGCAAAATGAAGTCAAATCATCCGCCGTCAAAACAGGTGCGTTGATTTTCTGCAGCCGTCCATTTTGCCGCAGCATCGGCGGATAGCCCACAGACAAATGTAAATCCGATGCGCGGTGAAACACCGTCATTTCTAATAACTGAGTGATGTTCATGAAAGAAGTCCTGTTTTTTTGATCAAAATAGCAGGGCAGTATACATTAAATTTGATCTGTATTGAAAATACCGGACACAGTGACAGGGTGCATTTTACGCTATATACTCATATTTCCAAAAAGAATACCTATTGATGATGGATCCCTTTGACCAACAAGTGATTTCCTTTGCGCAATGCTTCTATCAAGAATATGGCGTAATGCCGCTCTCACGGCGGATCATTAAGTTCATTCAGGAAAATCTAAACCCCCAGTTTGACAGTGTCCAATTCCAGGAGCGATATTCCGACAAACCATTACGCGTGATTGCAGAACGGGCTGGATTGCCACGGCCAGTACAATGCATTTAAAAAAGTTGGTATTTCAAATAAAATAATAACGATAGACATAGTAAATATATTATCATATAATCCATATGTTCAATAAAAATAATCGACCGAGGAGAACCATCATGAAACATGGAAAATTGCATCATCATAAGAGGCTTAAGGTACATCATGTACATGGCAAAAAGACAACTGCTACTCAAATGGCTGCGTTTGTGCTGGTGACATTGCTGGCACTGGGTACGATGGACTATTTGATTGTGAGTTCTGGCACTGACGTATTTCAAGCAGATCAAACGCTTAATCATCACGCACCAGATGGTGTGTGAAAATAAATGACTCCTCTGTTTAAGCCGCCCGATTCCGTTTGGCTTTGAATTCAGGCTTGGCCTTAAACTCAGGCCGTCCAAAAGATTTTTTGAATCCGCTAAAGCCCCCTTTTTTGGGAGGATAATTGCCACCTTTGTGTTTCTCTGCAGCAAACTGAGCGGGTGGTTTTTCGCCACCGACATGTTGACCTTGAAGGAGACGGGTAATTTCTTTCCACATCCCACCTTCAGAAGGGGACACGAAACTCATGGCTGAACCTGAAGACCCTGCGCGGGCGGTGCGGCCGATCCGGTGAATATAATCTTCTGGCGACTGGGGCAGATCATAATTGATAACATGTTCAATGTGAGGAATATCGAGTCCACGCGAGGCCACATCGGTTGCAACCATAATACGGTGACGTTTATTTCGAAAAGCTTGAATGACACGATCACGCTCACGTTGACGCAGGTCGCCATGAATGGCATCCGCACTGTGACTGTCTTCACACAGTTGCCCAGCCAATTGATCGGCGCCCCGTTTTGTTTTAACGAAAATCAACACTGAACCCTGACGCTGATCCAATTCTTTCATCAGTTGAGGATATTTGGCAGAATGCTTCATATGCAGCATTTCTTGTGAGATATTGAGGGCGGCTTTGTTGGATTCTCCCACTGAAACACGGGCTGGATTTTTTAAATAGCGTTCGGACAATTTGACGATATTGGCAGGCAATGTGGCTGAAAATAAAAGGGTCTGGCGATCATCGGGCATGTACTTCATGATTTCATCCAATTGGACGCCAAAGCCCATGTCAAGCATACGGTCGGTTTCATCCAGAATCAAAAATTGTGTACCGCCCAACTGAAGGCTACCACGTCGCAGATGATCGTTAACGCGCCCTGGTGTGCCCACGACAATTCGCGGTGCCCGTCGCAAATCAGACAATTGACGCCCCATGGAATCGCCACCAATCAAGAGGGCTGTTCCGATGTTGGATTTACGAGGCAAAAAGTCGTGAAAGACTTTCAAAACCTGGGCTGCCAATTCCCGGGTGGGGGTCAGCACCAACGCATCACCATAGGAAGTATTCAAAATACGCGCCAGAGTCGGGATCACAAAAGCCCCCGTTTTCCCTGTTCCTGTTTGGGCTGAACCCAAAATATCTCGCCCTTCCAAAGCCAAAGGAATGGCCTTCATCTGAATAGGGGTGGGCTCTGTAAATTGCAAGCGCGCCAAGGATTCCTGCAAAAC
>CAYGFJ010000196.1:0-3507 GCA_964349115.1 uncultured Francisellaceae bacterium | reverse complement strand
ATGAAAACGCGGTTTTGTGCTTAAATTTATTTTGCTTGAACCCATTCATCCTGGCAATATTGGCGCAACTGCGCGTGCGATGAAAACCATGGGTTTGTCTACCATGACCCTGGTCGCTCCTCGATTTTTTCCCTCCCCCATGGCCCATGCCATGGCCTCAGGCGGCAGCAGCATTTTGGATGAGGCTGTCGTGGTGTCTACACTACAAGAAGCATTGCACGATTCCACCTTCATTTTTGGCACTGCCGGTCGCGATGCCATCATGAATTTCCCCCTCCTGGAGGCTCGAGAAGCTGCTGTGCTCGCTCAGCAAAAAAAGGCCGCTGGCGAGCGCGTCGCTTTTATCTTTGGCCGAGAAAGCACAGGCTTATCGAATGAAGAATTAAAGCTCTGCCACTACCACGTCCGAATCCCCACTGCGGACGATTTCTCTTCTTTAAATTTGGCCCAAGCCATCCAAGTCATCGCCTATGAATTGCATCTTGCCAGAAGGCTTCCTCAGCCAACAAAACCCACGCCAATATTGGCCGATCACGACAAAACCGAACGCTTCTATGCGCGCCTCGAAACCCTCCTCCGCCAAGTCGACTTTCTCAAACCCGGTCATGACAAAATCATCCTCCAAAAACTGAGGCGCCTCTTCCAGCGCGCCCAGTTGGAGCCCAATGAAGTCACGATTCTTCAAGGGATTGTCAGCAATATTGGCCGAGTTGTGGGGCTTGCTGCTTGTCGTCCAACAGAAAAGCTGCCAAAATCTGCGCCTTCACATCACACACCAAGGAAACAAAATGTCTCAAGATTATAAGGTTGCGGATCTCTCGCTGGCGGGATTGGGTCGGCGCGAAATTGGGTTTAGTGAATCAGAAATGCCAGGTTTGATGAGCCTGCGTGAGCAATTTAAAAAGGAACAGCCTTTGAAAGGGGCGCGGATTGCTGGATGCATCCACATGACAACTGAAACCGCAGTTTTAATTGAGACCTTGATTGCCCTGGGGGCACAAGTGCGGTGGTCTTCTTGTAATATTTATTCGACTCATGATCCCGCAGCGGCGGCGATTGCGGCTGAGGGTATCCCTGTTTTTGCGTGGAAAGGTGAAACTGAAAAAGAATATGACTGGTGTATCGAGCAAACCATTCTCGGCCCCAATGGCTGGCGACCCAATATGTTGCTGGATGATGGCGGCGATTTGACGGTGATGATTCATCAAAAATATCCTGAATTACTGAAAGACATTCGTGGGGTCACTGAAGAAACCACGACAGGCGTGCATCGTCTGTATGAAATGGCCAAAGTGGGCACCTTGAAAATGCCGGCCATCAATGTCAATGACTCCGTCACCAAATCTAAATTTGACAATCTGTACGGCATGCGTGAGTCCTATGTTGACGCCTTGAAGCGTGCGACCAATGTCATGATTGCGGGAAAACTGGCAGTGGTCTGCGGGTTTGGCGATGTCGGTAAAGGCTGCGCACAAGCATTGCATGCGCTGGGGGCCACTGTTGTGGTGACTGAAATCGACCCCATCTGCGCATTGCAAGCGGCCATGCAGGGGTATCGCGTGGTTCGTCTGGAAGACATTGTTGATCAAGCGGACATTTTTGTGACGACCACTGGCAACTGTGGAATCATTCGTCGCCCGCATATGGATCGCATGAAAAACCAAGCTATTCTGGCCAATGTGGGTCATTTTGATATTGAAATCGACATCGCTTCCTTAAGCGATTGCATCTGGGAAGAAATCAAACCCCAGGTTGACCACGTCATTTTTCCCGATGGAAAACGGATCGTTTTGCTGGCAAAAGGCCGTCTCGCCAATTTGGGATGTGCCAAAGGTCACCCCAGTTTTGTCATGTCCAATTCCTTCACCAACCAAGTCTTGGCGCAGATTGAATTGTGGAAACATCATGATCGCTACCAAAATCAAGTCTATGTTTTGCCTAAACATTTGGATGAAGAAGTGGCTCGCCTTCACTTGGATCGCGTTGGGGCCAAGCTCACACAACTCACCAAAGAACAGGCTGATTATCTTGGCGTGTCCGTCAATGGGCCGTATAAAGCGGATCATTATCGGTATTAATGATGAAAATACAAACCCTCCTTCATGCAAGACAAATTCTCACAATGGAAGGCCCAGTGCTGTCAGACCATTCAATTGCCATCGACCAGAGCAGAATCATCGCGATTTTGCCAACGGCCGACGCCAAAAAAACCTACAGCGCCGCGCAAGAATATACCTTATCGCATCACATCGTGATGCCCGGTTTGGTCAATGCCCACACCCATGTCAGCATGAATTTGTTAAAAGGGCTCGCTGACGATTTAAAATTGCTGTCCTGGTTGCAAGATCACATCTGGCCCGCTGAAGCAGCGGTCATTTCTCCTGAATTTGTGAGAGATGGGGCCCTTTTGGCCATGGCTGAGCTGATCCGCGGAGGGGTCACTTGTTTCAATGACAATTATTTTTACATGAAAGACCTGGCTGAGGTCGCAGACACCGTCGGGATGCGCGCTGTGTTGGCAGAGGCTTTTTTCAAATTTTCAACACCGTGGAGCCCCTCCAGTGAGGCTTCTTTTGCACGAACCGAAGACTTGATTGCCTTCTGCAAAGGCTCGTCCACGATCCTGCCCGCCATTTTCCCCCATGCACCTTATTCAACGGACATTCCTCTTTTGGAAAAAATCAGCGCCTTTGCCCAAAAACATGATCTCCTGATTCACACCCATTTGTTGGAATCGCAGATGGAAATTGATGAGTCCCTGAAAGAATATGGCAAACGCCCCATTCCCTTGTGGAAAGACTTGGGGTTAATTCATGAGAAAACCATCGCCGTCCACATGACCCATGTCGATGACACCGACTTAGACATTATCCACAAGGCACGTTCCAGCGTAGTGCATTGTCCGGAGTCCAATATGAAACTGGCCAGCAAAATTTGCCCCGTCCAAAAGATGCTGGACTTGGGCATCAATGTCGCCATTGGTACTGACGGCGCTGCCAGCAACAACGACTTGGACCTGTTTGGTGAAATGCGTTCCGCCGCCTTTTTAAGTAAAGTTTCAACGGACAATCCCGAAAGTTTGAAAGCAGAAACCGTTTTACAAATGGCCACGATGAATGGCGCCAAAGCCTTGCATCTCCAAGATCAAGTCGGCAGTGTCACTGTGGGCAAGCTCGCCGATTTAATCGCCATCGACATGGATACCATTGAAACTCTGCCCTGTTACAACCCCGTCGCCCAATTGGTCTACGCAACCCCACGCTCCCAAGTCAGTCATGTCTGGGTCCATGGCAAAATCCTGATGGACAATCGTCGCCTGACCACTATCGACGCTGAAGCTTTGCTTCACAAAACCAAAGTGTGGCAAGAAAAATTAAAGGGATATGCCAAAATGTAGTTGTATTGACTCACTGAGTCAATCGTGAGGCAATTGAGGCAATAGAAAATAATATATTGACTCAACTGACTCAATCTTATAAAATAAGTGCTTCCGTGAGTCAATTGAGG
>CAYGFJ010000195.1:0-3537 GCA_964349115.1 uncultured Francisellaceae bacterium | reverse complement strand
GTACTACCCTGACCTCTATCCCAGCAGTCCTGTGCCTGGCTTTCCTTATGCCGATTTTCCATATCAATATCAATCATTCAATAAGCAGAATGCGGACACTCCCACCCCACAGTGGGGATTTCCAAGCTGCGAACAATGGTGGAATGATTCTGACTTTGGCATTGAAAATCAGATTGTAAATTCGGTTGCCAATCATGCGCCCAACGATCCTCATCTGGGAGACACCTCCATTGTGGATGAGGTCAATACCTGGCTTACAAAAATTCATACTTCATTTAACACGGGTGGATCGGTCAACAGCAGTGATTTGATCAGCTATTCACTTTTATATGACAAAGGATCCAATTCAGCTTTTTCGAACAATGTGACCAGCAATTATGTCGATGATGATGGTATGGATGGGGGGAATGACGACCATGATATTTTCAGCACCATAGCCTTGACTCATGGCATTACAATGGGTTTGGCCGAAGTAGGTCAGGATATGACGATGATGAACTCGACCATTCAGCGCGTCGAGATTCAGCACGAAATTGAAATCATGCAGGCGGTCTTTTTAACCATTTTGATCAGTGTCGGCCCCATTGTGTTATTGGCGGGCAATTTACGAATGGGGGTGATTTTCACTTACTTCTTTTTGATTGCCTCAGTGATTATGGTCTCATTTTTAGAACACCTCATCCACTACATGGAGATGAGCATTTATGCGAGTACTGGGATGACGGGAAGCTTGAGTTCTCTCACTACAGAATACCCATATTTGTACAACACTTTTACAAAATTGTACCAGTATGCCCCTTTTATTTACCTTGCGGTGATGGGTTGGTGTGGTGTTGCTGCGGGCGCTGGCATTCAGAGTATGGCGGGTAAGAGCAGCGTGGTTGGAAATTCGGATGGAGTGGCAAAAAAGGCTGTCGGCTTGGCTACAGCTGCAATGTTATAGAAAAAAGGGGGATGAGGCATGGGTTACCAGAACAGAGATCTATCACAATACCGATTGTATTCATTGTCGTTGATAAAATCATTACGTCGTAAGCATCGATTGCCAGCAGTATGGGCTCTGTATTCTCCCCGCAGATTAGATGTGAGGAGCAGGAAGAGCATGATGAGAGACATGCGCATCATGGCAATTGTGATGCGACACATACAAAAAAACACCCTCGCTGTCGTTGAACAATTAGGGGTGACAAAATGACTAAAGAATCCAGGAGTAGTGAGTCTCGTATAGCCAAAGGCATCTTGCATAAAAGCCTTTATTTTATTGCCATTCGTCATCGTTATGCCCTTTTCTTCGCTTTGGGGACTTTGCTCTTTTGTACTGTGTTCACAGTCATTGGCATCCCTTATTGGATGGCCCATCAAGCGGCCATGAGTTCAGTGTCACAATTGCTGAGCAGTCACCCTTTACTTATTCTATTCTCACATATTTTAATGCTTATAGCCATTTATTTTGGATTTTCAGTGTGGATTCATGCGCGGGTAGAACAAGATCCTCACAATGAAGAGGGGCAAGATCTTCATGCAGAAGAAGCAGAAGAAGCGGCCTTGCGATTTTTAAGAATTGTGATGGCAGCTGCTGTGGTCTTAATGATTGCGGGGCATTTTGCATCATGACCATCAATCGCTTACTTTTAAAATGGGCCAAGCCTCAAAACGCGTTTGAAAACTTGCTGCGTGCCCCCTATGAATTTTTGGTGGCCACTTTTGCGTTCAGCATTGGCAGTGTATTGATAATGGCCCATCAGGCCGTCAGTCTCACTATCCTGGGAGGATGCTTCTTGGGAAGCCTGTGTTTTGCTTTAGCCTATTTGCGTTTTCTTCAGGGCTTGGAGATTTTCATCTACCAGCGCAGTTTACTAAAACCTCGGCCTTTTGCGATGAACATCAAAAATCTGCCACATTCTCCCAAAGTGCTTTATTTTGGGATTGGATTTCAGTGGAAGCTGATTCATAGGCAACGCTTACAGCTTTTATCGATGGTTGAAAATGCGGGTTATCTCGAGCCTGGCTTTTTAAGACCTGCGCTCAAAAATGATATTGGCGGAAAACCCTGGCTCCATGGCGTGGGAGCGGAGGCTGAAAAGCCGCTCTTTTTGCCTCAGTCAATTCGCAACAGCCACATTTTGGTTGCGGGTATGACGCGGGTGGGCAAGACGCGCCTAATGTCCATTTTAGTCTGTCAGGATATTTTGAATGGGGAGGCTCTCACTCTCATCGATCCCAAAGGGGATCAGGAGCTTCTGCAAGATATATATGTGGCATGTAGCGCAGCGGGGCGTCTGGAGGACTTGATGATTCTCCACGCGGGCTATCCTGATATTTCAGCCAAGTACAACCCTTTGGCCTCCTTTTCCAATGTGAGCGAAGTGGCTACACGGGTGGCCAGTGCTATTTCAGCGAGTGGGGAAGGAAAGCAATTTCAGGATTTTGCATGGAAGTTTTTAAATATCACCGCAGCTTGCATTCATGAGATGGGCATGACGCTCTCCTACAAAACGCTTTCATTTTATGTTGCCCGGCCCAAACAAACTTTGCTGGCCTATTGCGACCGCATTTTGCCCAAAATAGACCCGCACTATTTTGATGACATTGAGGCCATTTTAGACGAATTTAAAAAGGTCGATGAAGAGGGCCAAGCACTGGAAATCCCTCGTTCCAAAGCCGTTAATATTTATTTGCAACGTTATATTGAAGAGGCCACCACAAAAGGGGAGGCAAGTTCCATCAGCAGCACCATCACAGACCTTCATCATGCGGCCAATGTGGGCGATGAATTCTACGGCAAAATCACAGCTTCCTTAGGGCCGGTCTTTGACAAAATCAACAAAACCTCAGTCAAAGATATTTTTTCATGGGATTTTAATTTTGGGCTGCCGGTGGTGGAGTTGGAAGCAGTGGTAAAACGCAAAAAGATTTTGTATGTGGGCCTGGATGCCATGGTGAATAAAGCTATGGCAGAGGCGGTGGGGCAAGCCATGATTTCAGATTTGGTGTCTTTGGCGGGCCGGCTTTATAAAGAGAGTGGGGCGGGGCAACAAAAGGCTTCTTTGTGCATTCATGTTGATGAATTTGCAGAGGTGGTGAGGGAAGAGTTTGTGACGCTGCTCAATAAAGCTGGGGGGGCAGGATTTAAAGTCACTGCCTACACCCAAACAGTCAATGACATTGCAGCCACTTTTGGCAGTAACAAAGACAAAGCTGAAATGATCATGGGCAATTTTGGAACAAAAATCATGCTGCGCGTTGCCAATGAAGATACAGCCAAAGTAATGACCCGTGCGGTAGAAGAGGTCAAGACAAGAAGCTCAACTCCTTCGACCATGAGTAATGACAAAGCAGACAGTAGTGGGGGCGAGTTGTTTACAAGTTATAACACCGATGCGATCGGTGATAGTGCATCGCAAATCATTGTTGAAAATGATGTGACAAGCCTACCAAAAGGTCAGGCTTTTATTTTAACGAATGGGGGCGAACTTTATAAAGTGAGAATTCCTTTACCCCAAAACGATGGCACAGCGCCGATGAGCATTGCGGCCA
>CAYGFJ010000194.1:0-3562 GCA_964349115.1 uncultured Francisellaceae bacterium | reverse complement strand
TCTGTCGTGAAGGCCATTTGATGGGGGTACCTGCTTTGCTCGGTGCGCTTAGCAATATTCAATTTTTCGAAGAACTAGGTATTCAGCCCATAGCGGTTGCACCGAATGCTGAGGTGCGGGACGCCATTCGTCTCCTCCTCATCGCAGAACGTAATAGACGTCTCCCAGAAGCGGGTGAGGATGCTGAACTTGCTTATGTTTGGTTTGGTGATGAAGCCGACCCCGCTCCTGCAGCTGGCGCTGCAATGGGTGCAGGCCAGTAATGACCGACCTTTCTTTTTATACCGTGGTTTCGCTAGACTGCGCTGATGAAATATGAATACCACAATGAAACCCTCCAAGATCTGATTCTGGAGGCTGCAAAGCACTACGCAGACAAACCCGCTTTTTGGTGTATGGGGGCATCCTTTTCATACCACGACTTTTTGACCCGGGCTCAGCATTTTTCCAATTATTGCCGTGAGGTTTTAAAGCTCAAAAAGGGTGATCGCTTGGCGGTGATGCTGCCCAATCTTTTGTCTTATCCCATTGCTATTTTCGGTGCGACCCTGGCGGGCTTGGTGGTCGTTAATATCAACCCCATGGACAAGGCGGAAAACCTTCAGCATGAATTGTCCGATTCAGGGGCCAAAGCCATTGTGGTTTTGGAAAATGTGGCCCATGAGCTTGAAAAAGTCATTGTGGACACAGCGCTTGAACATGTCATCATTGCTTCTGTTGGAGGCCTGCAAGGGCCTGTAAAACGCCTGCTGATCAATGGGTATTTGCGTTGGATCAAAAAGGCCATTCCGGCGTATACATTGAAACGCACTGTCCGGTTTCGTGAGGTGCTGAAAATTGGGGTGGGATTTCCATTTCAGCGCGTTGAGGTGAATGCTCAGGATTTGGCTTTTATTCAATATACGGGCGGCACAACAGGTATTGCGAAGGGGGTCATGCTTTCGCATAAAAACTTGATGAGCAATCTCTTCCAGGTTCGTGTTTGGGTGGATCACTATTTGACGGAAGGCAAAGAGGTTATTTTGACAGCCTTGCCCCTCTACCATATTTTTTCATTGCTGGTGAACTGCTTTCTCTTTATCAAGTTGGGAGGCAAAAATATCTTGGTGCCGGACCCGCGCAATATCCCTGACTTAGTCAAAGTGATGCATAAAACCCAGTATACTTGCTTGACTGGGGTCAATACTTTATTCAATGCCTTGCTTCATAATCCTGCTTTTCGAGCGATGGATCATTCACGGATGAAGATGGTCATCGGAGGGGGAATGGCGGTTCAAAAACCGATTGCCGATGCTTGGCAAGCCTTGACGCACTCGGTGATCATTGAAGGTTATGGTTTGACTGAAGCCTCGCCGGTGGTCACCATCAATCCAGCAACCACGCAGCAATTTACGGGCAGTATTGGCCTGCCGATTGCTGCGACAGAACTATCGATTCAGGATAAAAAAGGCCATTGCTTACCCCCTCAGAAAATTGGCGAACTCTGCATTAAAGGTCCCCAAGTGATGGAAGGCTATTATGGCCGTCCGGAGGAAACCAAAAAAGCATTGAAGAATGGCTGGTTGCACACTGCAGACGCCGCTTATGTCGATGAGCGTGGCTTTTATTTTATCGTCGACCGCTTAAAAGACATGGTGATTGTCTCAGGCTTTAATGTCTACCCCGCTGAAGTCGAAAAAACTTTAAAAACCCTGGCTGGCGTCAATGAAGTCGCAGTGATTGGCATCCCCGATGAAGCCCATGGGGAGGTGGTCAAAGCTTTTATTGTGAGAGAAGAGGGCGCCACTTTAACAGCACAGCAAGTCATCGATTTTGCCCATCAGCATTTGGCTTCCTATAAATGCCCGCATCAGATTGAATTTTTAAGCGCCTTGCCCAAAAGTACTGTGGGTAAGATTTTGAAGAAGGATTTAAAGAATTTACATTAAATTCTATTTTGTATTTTGAGAAGAAGTGTAGTAGAATCGCGTCTCACATTTTTGGACCTGCAATTTTTTGGAGATAAGTCATGAGTCAAGTGCTTGAAAATTTTGAAAAAGAACAAATGAAAGACAATATTCCCGCCTTTCGCGCTGGGGATACTGTCGTCGTTCAAGTGAAAGTCAAAGAAGGCAACAACGAACGTTTGCAAGCCTTTGAGGGTGTTGTGATTGCCAAACGTAATCGTGGATTGAGTTCCGCATTCACCGTTCGTAAAATCTCAGATGGCGAAGGCGTTGAGCGCGTATTCCAAGCACACAGCCCGGTTGTGGCCAGCATCACGGTGAAGCGTCGTGGTGATGTGCGTCGTGCCAAGCTCTATACCTTGAGAGGATTGCGTGGTAAAGCTGCACGGATTCGTGAAAAAATTGAAGTCAAAAAAGCTTAATCTATCAAGGATTCATGCTTGTCTGGATCTGACGTCTTTGAATGCGGCCGATTCAGATGAATCAATCATTGCCTTGTGTCATAAAGCGACCAACCCATTGGGTTCAGTCGCGGCAGTGTGTTGTTATCCGCAATTTTTAAAGACAGCGCGTACTCATCTTGCAAGTGAAATTTTAGTGGCTACTGTGGTGAATTTTCCGGATGGAAAAAGTCTGCGTTCAGATGTCGAAGCAGAAGTAAAAATAGCCTTAAACAAGGGCGCAGATGAAATTGATCTGGTTTCACGTGACCCTGCAATGGTGAGCGCTCTGAAAGCCTTGTGCGGAGTACACACACTGAAAGTCATTATTGAATCGGGAACGATTGAAGATCCTGCTTTGATTTATAAAGTGAGCTTGGAGCTCTTGCGTGCCGGGGCTGACTTCATTAAGACCTCGACAGGAAAAGTGCCCGTTGGGGCGACACTTGAAGCAGCGAACGCCATTCTACAAGCCTTGAGGCAATTTGAGATTGAGACCGGTCATCGCAAAGGCATTAAAATATCAGGTGGAGTACGGACGCTCGCTCAAGCCGAAGCTTTTATTGCGTTGGCCGAACAGGCCTTTGGGGAAGATTATATTGCGCCCAAGACCTTTCGCATTGGCGCGAGTGCTTTGTTGGATGAACTACTTGTACAAAGAGGACTGAATTAATTGTATTTTGGAGAGGGATAGGTCTGTAAAGTCGGCGATTTCTTCAAAGGGGTGGCCCTTTAACAGCATTTTTTTTGCTAGAGTTTCTTTTTCTTTCTGAATCCCTTCCTCTACGCCTTCCGCATGGCCTTTTGTTTCACCTTCGCGAAGGGCAGCATTGAAAAGCGTTTTGAATCGGCTGACTTCATCCCAGTAGGAATCATAGGTTTGAAGCTCGCCTGGGGTGTAAGCCATTTGTTCTGACAAATCGATGGCCTCTGATATCTCAGGGATGCTCAGCAATTCTGGATCAACGACCTTGGTGTTTTCATTGATTTCTCTCAGAAATCGTAGCCAGAGAATTCTGAGTTGCTTTTCCTCTTTGGAGTGAACAGGAAACTTTTGCAACTCGATAAACAGCAATTGCAGATGTTCAATGCGTTCAGGGACTTTTTTGGCTTGATTGACAAGCTCGTAGTAGTGATACCAATGTTCAGGATCAGGGTCAAAGTTTTCGGCCAACA
>CAYGFJ010000193.1:0-3573 GCA_964349115.1 uncultured Francisellaceae bacterium | reverse complement strand
CATGTTATCTACCCTTTAATTACGCTTCTTCTTCATCTTGTGTAGGCCAGTTCTCAACGGTCATACCGAGAGACAAATTGTTCTTCGACAAGATACTTTTAATTTCATTCAATGACTTTTTGCCCAAATTAGGAGTCTTCAACAATTCTCCTTCTGATTTTTGAACTAAATCACCAATATAATAGATGTCTTCTGCTTTCAAGCAGTTGGCTGAGCGAACGGTCAACTCAAGATCATCCACTGGACGCAAAAGCAAAGGATCAACCCCAGAAGGCGAGTGGGCCAAACGGGAAAATTTAGGTGCCTGCAAATCCACAAACACACTAATTTGCTCATGCAAAAGGCTGGCTGCTTTCTTGATAGCCAACTCAGGACTCAATGTGCCGTTGGTTTCGATTTCGAAAACCAATTTGTCCAAATCAGTTCTTTGTTCAACCCGTGCATTTTCGACAGAATAAGTTACTTTTCGAATTGGGCTGAAGGAGGCATCCAAAGAGATCAAGCCAATTTCTTTGGTGGCATTCTTGTCAATGGTGGGAGCAGGAACATAGCCCAGTCCGCGAGAAACAGTCAAGTCCATTTTGAGATTGCCAGTTTTAGTCACATAGGCAATCACATGTTCAGGATTCACAATCGTGATATCAGCTGAACCAACGATGTCACCTGCTTTGACAATCCCTTCGCCTTTCTTAGACAAAGTCAATTTGGTCGTGGGTGCATCGCCATCAAAGCGAAGAGCCACACCCTTCAAGTTCAAAATGATTTCAACAACGTCCTCTTTGACACCGTCAATAGAGGAGAATTCATGAAGCACATTTTCGATTTTAGCTTCAGTGATGGCAGCACCAGACAGAGAAGACAACAAAATCCTCCGCAGTGCATTGCCCAGTGTATGGCCAAATCCTCTTTCGAGCGGCTCCAAGACAACACGATAGCGATTTTGAGTGAGCTCTTTCACTTCCACCATCCGCGGCTTCAATAATTCTTGAGTTTCATGCAACATTCGGCTCTCCAAAAAATGAGGGTTATTTAGAATACAATTCGACAATCAGCTGTTCATTGATTTCAGAAGGTAAATCAGAACGATCAGGATGCGCTTTATAAATGCCTTTCAAGGCTTTTTCATCCAACTCAATCCACTCAGGCGCTTTTCTTTGCTTTGACATTTCCAAACCAAATTGAATCCGCGCTTGGGCTTTTGCTTTTTCTTTGATGGACACTTCATCATTAGGCTTTACTTGGTAAGAAGGAATATTAACCGATTTGCCATTCACCAAAATTGCTTTGTGCCCCACCAACTGACGTGCCTCTGCACGTGTCGAGGCAAAGCCCATGCGATAGACCACGTTGTCTAAGCGCGATTCCAACTGACAAAGCAGGTTTTCACCCGTCGAGCCCTTAAGACGCGCAGCTTCTTTATAATAGCGGCGAAATTGTGCCTCCAAGACGCCATACATGCGTTTTACTTTCTGCTTTTCACGCAATTGAAGACCGTAGTCGGACAAACGACCACGACGGGCACCATGCTGACCGGGAGGTGTATGCATATTGCATTTTGTGTCGAGTGCTTTCGCACCACTTTTTAAACCCAAATCTGTCCCTTCTCGTCTGGACAATTTACAGGTGGGACCAAGATATCTAGCCATGAATCAATTCCTTCTTCTTAAACACGACGTCTTTTGGGAGGACGACAACCGTTGTGGGGCAGAGGCGTTACATCGGTAATGCTATTCACCCTGATTCCCTTTGCATAAAAAGCACGAACCGCTGATTCACGACCAGGGCCAGGACCTTTAATGAAAACATCCAAACTTTTCAAACCAAATTCAAGCACACGATCTGCTACTTTTTCTGCGGCGACCTGTGCGGCAAAGGGCGTGCTTTTCCGTGAACCACGAAACCCACTTCCACCTGAAGTCGCCCAAGCGACTACATTGCCTTGGCGATCGGTGACTGTCACGATGGTGTTGTTGAAAGAAGCGTGAATATACGCCATTCCATCATGAATCACACGTTTCACTTTTTTAACCGTTGCTTTTGCTGATTTAATCATTCCTAGATCCCTTCTTAATTACTACGCATGGGTTTACGTGGACCTTTGCGGGTACGCGCATTGGTTTTGGTTCTTTGTCCACGAACAGGCAATCCTTTACGATGACGTAAACCACGATAGGTTCCCAAATCAGTAAGGCGCTTAATGTTCATTGAAATTTCACGACGAAGGTCCCCCTCAATCTTGAACTTTGCAACTTCACTCCGCAAAGTTTCCAATTCAGCTTCGGTCAAAGCTCCCACTTTCTTTGATGGGTTAATCCCTGCTGTGTCACAAATCATGAGCGCACGGGGGCGTCCCACTCCAAAAATAGAAGTCAAGCCAATTGAAATGTGCTTATTGACTGGAATGTTAATCCCGGCTATACGAGCCATACGCTATTACTCCTCATACCTAAAAAACACGAAGGGGCGAAATCATACCCCACTTTCTTACAAATAACAAGGAGAAATTTTAACCTTGTCTTTGTTTATGTTTTGCCTCAGAACAAATCACACGAACCACACCTTTGCGGCGAATGATTTTGCACTTTCGACAAATGGGCTTCACTGACGGACTGACTTTCATCTTATACTCCTCTCATCATACTATTTGCGGAACCTTTCAAATTAGCCTTTTTCAACAAGGACTCGTATTGATTGGACATTAAGTGGGATTGAACTTGCGCCATAAAGTCCATCATCACAACCACTACGATCAATAAAGATGTCCCTCCGAAGAAGAATGGAACATTCCATTCGATCATTAACAACATCGGCAGCAGAGAGACCAGGGTAATGTACACAGCCCCAACCAATGTCAAACGTGATAAAACTTTATCAATATATTGTGCAGTGTGCTCGCCGGGGCGAATGCCAGGAATAAAAGCGCCTGACTTCTTCAGATTATCCGCCGTTTCTCGGGGATTAAAGACCACTGCAGTATAGAAAAAACAGAAAAATACAACGGCTACGGTATAACAAAGAATATAAAGCGGTTGACCAAAGCCCAACATCAAACCAATCTGGGACAGCCAATGAAAATGGGGGGAGGAGCCAAACCACTGACTCAAACTGGAAGGAAACATTAAAATACTAGATGCAAAAATCGGAGGAATGACCCCAGACATATTGATTTTGAAAGGAAGATGACTGGACTGCGCAGCATAAAGCTTATTACCTTGTTGACGCTTGGCATAATTCACCAAAATACGTCGTTGCGCGCGCTCAATAAAGACCACAAACATCGTAACGGCCACGATAATAAAAAGAATCATGAGGAGTGCAATCAAACTTAAATTGCCATCACGGGCCTGATCAAAGGTGTGGGCAATCGCCGTCGGAAAGCCTGAAATAATACTGGCAAAAATAATGAGGGAAATGCCATTGCCAATGCCCCGCTCGGTCATTTGCTCACCCAACCACATCAGGAAAAGAGTGCCGGTTGACAGGGTCAGCACCGCGGTGAAATAAAACAGCATGGAGTCATCATAAGCCAAGCCCTGATTGACCAAATATTTCGCCATACCCAAAGATTGAAAG
>CAYGFJ010000192.1:0-3582 GCA_964349115.1 uncultured Francisellaceae bacterium | reverse complement strand
CTGGCCTGCTTCCTTTTTGCCCTTGTGTTTTTTGGCAGCATAACGGCTGTGTTTTACTTGATTCACCCTGCCTTGATGGTTCGCTATGTTGTCTTGGCCGTCCTGCTTGTCCTGATGTTGCTTGTGATATTGAGCGTCACCACTTTGTTTAGCTTCAGTTTGATTTTAACGGCAGAACGCAAATCCTCGCCCATCAAAGCTCCTTTTCATTCTGCCAAAATGATTTGGCCTCATTTGAGAAAAATGCTCTTTTTGTTTTTAAGTCTGCTTGGCATCAACATCATCGGTATACTATTGCTTGGCATCGGCCTCATTTGGACCCTGCCCTTGCTGTACATCAGTATTGGCAAAGTCTACTTGCAATTGGTTTCTCCATAATCAGCATCCGTTGTTTTTGTGGCTTAATTGTAGCGGGTGCAAAAACTTTGATAGAATGCCGCGATTCATTATTAAATAGGCTGAACTCTTGATGCGACGTGTCTTAGCAGGGCTTTTGTTTGGGATTTTGCTGGTGTGTGTGGTGCCGGCGTTTGCTTGGAGGGAAGTGACCGTCAGCAAATCAGAGACTTTGGGTTCGATTGCAGAAAAGTATCGCCCACACGCTGTGACTGAAATGGACATGGTCATCGCGATTCGCAATTCGAATCCAATGCTCGCACATGCTGGGTTGAAGCCAGGGATGAAACTTCATGTGCCAACGACGGTAGGGGAGGTGCGGCAGGCGATTACAGGCAAGCGTCAGACGGCGGCACAGCTGAAAGCAGACAAAGGTGTGCCCAGTGATATGTTGCCAGTTTCTGTTAAGCAAAAGGCAGTCCTTAAAAAAGAAAAGCAGGCCTTGAAGCAGCAAAAATCAGTTCAAAAGAAAATAAAGCAAAAACCAGAGTCCGCTGTGGCCAAAACTGCTGTGACACCGCTTGCTCCAAAACCTGCAACAGCACTGGCGCCAACACCAACACCCGTTTCTGCTCCCACTCCAGCTGCTGTGACGCCCGTACAAAGCCAGCCTGTTATCAATTCAGCAGCGCTGTCCACAACACCAGAAACCAGTGCGTGGTCATGGCAAAATCTTTGGTTTGTTTTGTTTGTCTTGACTCTGATTTTGTACCTTCGCGCCAGACGGCGGATTAAAAAATTGGGGCAAGCTGAACCTTTTTCTGTGGATGAGACAGCGCCCAAAGACCCCAATTTTTTGCACAGTACCGAAGAAGACACTGAGCCTACTTTGGTTGCAGATGCAGGGGAGCCTGCAGATGCTGATCCTGAATGGCATCAGGTTGAGCTCGACATTCCCGCATCGGATGCACCCACTCAAACGCATATGCAATTGTCGCCCTCTCTGACCTTGGAAGAGGAAAAAGAGCTGGACGGTGAGCAACAAGACATCATCAATGCACTGAGCAATGACCATGACAATTTGGAATGGCATCGCGCGCTGTTGGAATTTTACGTCAAAACCAACAATCAAAATGGCTTCAACCGCCATTTTCAAAATATGCTGAAAACTCGCCTGATGACTGAAGGCGACACCCTCTGGGAAGAAGTGCGTAAAATGTATCTCAACCATTGGATTTATCGTGGGGAGCGTGTTGATGCAGTTTCTTGAATTTGAACAACCCATCGCTGAATTAGAAGCGCAAATTGAGAGTTTGAAAAAGTCAGCCGCTGAAGGCAGGCTCAATTTTGATAAAGAAGTCATTCAGCTTGAAACCAAGGTCAAAGGGTTGACCCGCGATATTTTTGCAGGCCTGTCCGACTGGCAAACCATTCAAGTGGCCCGTCACCCTGATCGCCCCTATACTTTGGATTATTTAGAACATGCCTTTACTGATTTTGACGAATTGCACGGCGATCGCAGTTTTGGCGATGATCCGGCCATTATTGGTGGTTTGGCCCGTTTGTCAGGCGAAGTCGTCATGGTCATTGGCCAGCAAAAAGGGCGGACCACCAAAGAAAAAGTCTATCGCAATTTCGGCATGCCTCATCCTGAAGGCTATCGCAAAGCCTTGCGATTGATGAAGTTGGCTGAACAATTTGATGTGCCTGTCGTCACGCTGATCGACACCCCAGGCGCGTACCCTGGCGTCAATGCTGAAGCGCGGGGTCAGAGTGAAGCCATTGCCCGCAATTTGCGTGAAATGTCTGTTTTAAAAGTGCCGATTGTTTGTGTTGTCATTGGTGAGGGCTGCTCTGGCGGTGCTTTAGGGATTGGCGTTGGCGACACCTTGATGATGCAGGAATACAGTTATTTTGCGACCATTTCCCCTGAAGGCTGTGCCTCCATTTTGTGGAAGAGCGCCGAGTTTGCACCCAAGGCAGCTGAGATTATGAGTATTACCGCCAAAAAATTGGCGGCCTTTAAAATTATCGACCAAGTCATCAAAGAACCCCTGGGTGGCGCGCATCGCAACCCGAAAGAAGCGGCCGATTTTCTTAAAAAAGCCCTCTCGGCCGAACTAAAACGCCTAAGTAAATTGCCCACCGATACATTGTTGGCACAACGGTACGACAAGCTGATGGACTATGGACGCTTTGAACTTCGATCGCTCGAAAATCAATAGGATTTTTATCGCAGTCAGCGGCGGTTTGGATTCTGTCGTTTTGTTGCATCAGCTTGCGCACTTACAGGATGGGTGTGTAGTTCACGTCAATCACCATCTTCAGGCCAACTCGGATGACTGGGAAGCCTTCGTTCAAACACTGGCAGCAAAATATCATCTGCCTTTCATTGCCCATCAGATCAACGCCCAACCCGCTCCAGCAGAAAGCATCGAAGCTTTCGCACGGCGAGAACGTTATGCTTTTTTTGAGTCCTGTCTGGAAGAAGGCGATGCCCTCTTGCTCGCGCATCACCAAGACGATGAGGTCGAAACTTTTTTCTTAAATCTTTCCCGAGGCGCGGGCTTGAATGGTTTATCCAGCATGCCCAAGCGTCGCCCGTTGGGCAAAGGCCTTTTGATTCGCCCGCTTTTAAAATACAGTCGTGCTGAGCTTTTGGCTTATGGCCAAAAAGAAAATTTGATTTGGAAAGAGGATCCTTCGAATCAAGATCAACGCTACGACCGCAATTTTCTCCGTCATGAGGTTTTGCCTGAGATAAACAAGCGCTGGCCTGACTTTAACGATCGCGTTGCCGATACCATTCGTCATCTCAAATCTACCCGGGAGGCGATGGATTTTTTGATTGAAAAGACCTTGCAAGACCTCTGTCCTTCCCATGAAGGCGGGAGGTTAAGCTGGAAGCCTCTTCTTGGCTTTCCAGTATCTTTGCAAAAACTGCTCATCCAAGCCTGGATCAAACGCGAAAGTCAGCTTGTCTTAAGCGAAGCCCACCTAGACCGCATTGTTCAAGATTTTCTTCATTCGGGTCGAGACAAAGATCCTTTGTTTACGCTGAAGGGCTGGCGGCTTATGCGGAGTCAAGATTGTATTCAATGCCTGCCTTTTTAGAGTGGCGGATTGCAGCATTTCTATCAAAACCACTTGACATCAACATTCAATCAGTCTACAGTTTGCTCTCCCCATTGTTTTAATTGAGAGCGCACATCATGCAAACTCCCTTCGATGCTTTAGAAATCCACC
>CAYGFJ010000191.1:0-3621 GCA_964349115.1 uncultured Francisellaceae bacterium | reverse complement strand
ATCCCATAACTCACGACCACACCCAGAATCAGGTAGGCATGCGCCTCTTGATGCAAAAAGAAAGAACCAAACAGAATGGAGGGAATCAAGATGGCAGATGCACGGGTGCAATGTTGTCTGAATGTGAAGGGCATGGAGGTCTCCTTTTGGTTAATAGACTACGTATAGCAAAATCGCAAAAAAATGACAAATCGCGCCAGAGAGCACCAAGATATGCCAGAGTAAATGAGCAAAATGGTATTTGTCATCTAAAACATAAAAGATGATGCCGATGGTGTAACAGAGGCCCCCTGCCAGCAACCACATAAGCCCAGCGAAGGGAATATCTTTGATTAAAGGAAAAAGGGCGATGATAATCAGCCAGCCCATGATGCCGTAGAGGCTTAAGGAAAAGAGCTCGAAGCGTCCAGTAAAAAACAGTTTGAAGACCACTCCAAAAAAGGCCATCCCCCAGATCACACCAAACAAGGACCATCCCCAGGCGCCGCCGATGTCCACAAGGATAATAGGGGTGTAGCTGCCAGCGATCAAGAGGTAAATGCTGATGTGATCAATGACTTTCAAAATGCTTTTGTATCGTGGATGAGGGACGGCATGATAGAGGGTTGAAGCGGTGAACATCAGGATCAAAGTCGCGCCGTAAATGGCTGTGCACACCACTCGGATGGGGGAATGGTTTAAGGCTGAAAAGGTGACCAATAGGGCCAGGGCAGTAATCCCCAAAAAAATACCGAGACTGTGAGAGAGGGCATTCAAAATTTCTTCGGGCAGGGTTTCTTTGGGAATGATTTTGCGCTTTAAGACCATTATGTTGTCGCCGGCATTTCAATGCCATGTAGAATTTTTCGACCTGCGTTGACGATGGCATCGTTGGGGATAGTTTTGTTGAGGAGAATAACCACTCCTGTTTCTTCACCTGGGACGGCCACAATATAAGCGCGGAAACCATCAGTGGCCCCTGTTTTTTCAAGTCGGGCAGTGGGGTTGAACACCTGATCTTTGAGGGAGAGAGGGCTTGCAGGGAGGGGGGATAAAGTGAGGGCCAGTGGCGCATTGATGCGCCATCCCATTCCTTGCTGCCAATTTTGTACGGTGGCAATGGGGGTCTCTGTCAATTGCATGGCCGTTGCGATTGAAGAGGGCGCTCCACTTAAGCCTAGGCTCGCATTCAGAAATCGCAATAGGTCGCCACCAGTGGCTTTTAAGGCATATGCGGTGGGGAAAAGGCCTAATGTGACTTTGGGCGTCATTTTTCCATTGGCTGTGTAGCCCGTCGCCACTTGCGACAGATAAGAATCTGGAACCGTGAGGCCAATCGGGTTCATGTGAAGGGGCGACAAAATTTGTGTGCGATACATTTGATTGAAACTTTGATGATTGGCAACTTCCAGCACATCGCCCAAGAGGCCAAAGTCTACATTAGAATATTGCCAGACGCTGCCAATGGGAGCAGTGGGTTGCCAGGTTTTTAGCGTGAGGGCAAGCTCTTTTCGCGTGTGCACATTATCAGGTAAATTCAAAGGAAAGCTCGCAGTGAAAGAGGCCAAGTTGCCCAGTGTGATGGGTTTTAAGGCCGCAGTTCCTAGTAGATCAGGAATATAATCAGCGGCAGAATCATGAAGGCTGACTGTGCCTGCTTCCACATCTTCTGCAAGTAAAAGGCTGGTGAAGAGTTTGGTTAAAGACCCCAATTCAAAAATCGTGTCATTGGTGACAGGCGTTTGTTGCATGCGGTCGGCCACGCCAAAGTTGTAACTGTAAGGCTGGCCTTGGGCATACAGCTGAACCGTCGCACCAGGGATGGAGTAGTCTTTCATCAATTTTGCCATCGTCGAATTGACCACTGCATCGGGATTGGCAAGCAATGTGCTTGCAAAAAATAAGCCCAGCGCAGCTGCAGCGAATTGTTTTAACATGGGGAATTTCCTATTCTTTTTTGGAAGAAAAGTAGGATACCATTAAAGTGATCACTTGCAGAAGGAGGCGATCAGGGAAAGACATCAGAGCACGTCTTTTGCGATTCAAACGACAGCGATAATGACAAAACAGCACACCCAACACCACAATTGCAAACGCCCAGGGTGCCAAGCACACCAGGGCCGCAAAAGCCGCTGAGCAATGCCAGTCCAACATGATGATGTAAGCCATAAACAAGGTCAAAAGTAAAAGCCCTGTAAACAATGTGAAGAGAAACAGGGCTCGAATCAACAGAAGATCAAAAAAGGCCTTCGGAAGCGATAATAAATTTTTAAACATTTATTTTCGGCCCAAGAGAAAGCCCAAGATGAGGCCACAGGCTAAGGCTGCGCCCACAGATTTGAAGGGGTGTTCTTCAACTACTTCGGAGGCGGCTTGCGTGCCTTTTCCAGCGTATTTTTTGACTTCTTCAGAGAGCTTGTTGTATTGCTCAGTAACGGTTTTTTTGAGGTCGGCCAAATCAAATGATGAGTCGATGGTTTTCATGACAGTCTCCTTTTTTATTGATAAAAATTAGCTTAGAACGTTTTTGATCTTACGCTTCTTGCTGAACTGAATCAAGCTCACCCCCGCCAAAGTCAGGACAACGCCTGCAATTTCATAAAAATGAGGGACGGCGTGTAAGAAGAGGTAGTCCCACAACAACGCGAGCAGGGGGATCAAGAGCAAGCACGTGCTGGCACGCACCGCGCCCCAGTCGCGAATCAAGTGGTTGTAGATGAGCCAGGCGATTGCAGTTGAGAAAACGCCAAGATACAAGAGTGCCAAGATGGATGAAGGGTCAGATAGCGCAGGCGTCAACGAAGACCAGGGTTCCACAATGCGCGTTACAATCATTAAAAATACAAGGCTGCCCCAGTGCTGATGCCATAAGCTGGCTTTAAACGGTGCTTTGTGGCCACTTGCCATAAACCGCTGATTGATGAGTCCGCCAATGGCATAGGACATTGCCATCCCTGTAATCGCGAGTACGCCTTCCACTTTATTGACATCATGGCCTTGAATGAGAAGGGGTAAAAAAATCACCAAAACACCAAAAATACCCAAAACCAAGCCTGTCATTTTTTTCCAGGTAATATGAGCAAAATCCCGAAAAATAAGGATGCTGAACAAAAACGTCCAGGCGCACACGGTACTATTCAAAATACTGGCCAAGGCCGGCGCGACGGAACACTCCCCCCAAAACAAAAGAAAAAAAGGCAAGCCTTGAGAAAAAATGCCAATCACCCACAGTCGCCAGGCCGATGAAAAGGGAAGTCGCAGCGGCTGGCGCATGACACAAAAGAGCGTTGTCAACACAATTTGCGCGATCACGACGCGGAGCAAAGCCGCCATTTCAGGAGGTAGGTGGGTCAAAGAGATTTTGATTGCAAGAAAAGACCCGCTCCAAAAGAAGGCGAGCAAGAGGTAGAGGCAATAATTCATGAAGACTTGTGCGTAAAATTTTCGGTATAGTAGCACGGTTTTTTAAATGAGGAAGAGAGCGTTCATGGAAACAAACTATGACATTGGAATTGTCGGCGGCGGCATGGTGGGCAGTCTGGCGGCACGTTTGCTGTCAGACCATTTTAAAGTCCTGTTGTTGGATCCTCAACAATCACCTCTCCCCGGTGTGGGAGAGGTCGTTGCACACAGTGCGGCGGG
>CAYGFJ010000190.1:0-3623 GCA_964349115.1 uncultured Francisellaceae bacterium | reverse complement strand
ATCTGCTTACTTTGTGGGAAGCATCCGCCAGAATAATTTAGGAAAAAAAGTGCTGGGCGTGAGTTATGATGTCTTTGAACCCTTGGCAGAAAATATCTTTACCACCTTGTGTCAACAAGCCATAAAAAAATGGGGGCCGCTCAAGATTTACATCACCCACTTCAAAGGACATCTTAATGTGGGCGAGCTTGCCATTGTCATTGCCGTGAGCTCCCTCCACCGAGATGAGGCTTTTCAAGCCTGTCGCTTTTTGATTGAGGCCATCAAACACGAATGCCCCATCTGGAAACAAGAGCATTACGAAGACGGCAGCAGCGAATGGGTGAAAGGCCATGCCTTGTGTCAACACTAAAATCACCGGCATTGTCCTGGCGGGCGGACTGTCTACACGAATGGGCCAAGACAAAGCGCATCTGCCTTATCAAGGAAAACGCTTGGTCGATCATCAGGTGAATTGTCTCAAAGCCTTAGGTCTTGACGCAGTCTATGTAAGCGGCTGTGTCAGTGACTGCGAATGCATCCCTGATCGCTTAGCGCATCACGGCCCTCTCAGCGGAATCGATGGGGTCTTTGAGGCGATGCATGCTTCATCCGCAGAAGCCTTTCTCTTTATCCCCGTTGATATGCCTTTGTTAAGCGCACAATTATTACAGATTTTACTGGATCAAAATGAAACCGCTGAGGCTGTGTATTATCAAGATTATCCATTGCCTCTTCTATTGAAAAACACGCCGTCTGTCAGAGACAAAATTGCAAGGCGCTTTCTTCCGGACAGTGGAGGGACTTCTCTCAAAAAACTACTCCATACTTTGCGGGTCAGCGCAATTCAAGTGAGCCCTCCAGATCAGGCCAGTTTTATCAATGTGAATACGCCTGCGCAGATGACATTTCTGGCCGAATAAGGTTAAATACGCGCACTTTCAGATTGACAAGATGAATCACAAAGATGATAATGATTCTCATTTGCAATAACAGGCCTCTTTAAGGATCAATCAATGAAATCCAAAAACCTCTGGATACGCTTTTTTCTCTTTGTTCTCGGCCCAGGATTGGTTGTCATGTTGGCGGACACCGATGCAGGCAGTTTGATTACCGCAGCGCAAAGTGGTGCGGTGTGGGGATACCGAATGTTGTTGCTTTTGGTGATCTTGATTCCGATTGTGTACATCGCTCAGGAATTGACGGTGCGCCTGGGGGTGGTGACCGGTCAAGGGCATGGGGAGTTGATTAAAAGCCACTTTGGACTCAAATGGGCCTGGCTGTCCATCAGCACTTTGATTTTGTCTTGCATGGGTGCGATTGTCTGCGAATTTACTGGGATTGCAGGGGTAGGCCATCTCTTGGGCGTACCGAGTGGCCTCAGTATTGGCATCGTCATTTTCTTCATGATTGTGATGGCTTTAACGGGCAGTTATCACAGCGTTGAACGTTCGGCCATTTTGATTGGACTGTTTGAATTGATCTTTGTGGTCGTGGCAGGGTTTGCCCATCCTCATTATCACGAAGCATTGACGACGATGTGGAACATCCCCATTCACAGCGAACAATATTGGTATTTATCCGCAGCCACTGTCGGCGCTTGTGTCATGCCCTGGATGATCTTCTATCAACAATCAGCTGTCGTCGACAAAAAACTGAAAATTGAACACTTGAAAATGGCCCGAGCTGATACTTTCTTCGGAGCAATTCTGACGCAGATCATCATGATTTCGATGGTGGTGATCACCGCCGCCACCATTGGAAAAACCAATCCAGGCGCTTCTTTGAATACGGTTGAACAAATCAGTGAGGCCCTAATTCCCTTTCTTGGAAAAACCGTGGGCGAAACGCTGTTCGCCCTAGGCATGCTGGGCGCAGCACTGGTTGCAGCCATTGTGGTATCGCTCACCGCCGCCTGGGGCTTAGGCGAAGTCACCGGATACAAACGCTCGCTTGAACACCACCCCAAAGAAGCACCTTGGTTTTATGGCGTCTACTCCCTCGTGTTGATCTTGGGTGGTGCCTTGGTGGCCTTTGGCGGAGTCAATTTGATTTCTCTTAATGTCGCTGTTGAAGTCATGAATGCCATCCTGCTTCCCATTGTCTTGGGCTTTTTATTCCTCCTTGCAGTCAAAGCCTTGCCTGAAGAGCATCGCCTCAAGGGAAAACATGCCTGGATTGTGGGCCTGATATTGGGAACAACCGCCCTCTTCGGCTTGATTTCAGGAGTGTGGGGAGTGTTTGCATGAATGCCCTCCTCTACAAAATCCTGGGGACCATTCTTATTGTCACCCTCGCCTTTGGAGCGGGCTGGAAAGTCAAAGGCTGGAAAGATGACAGCAGCTATAAAGCGCTTTATGCCGACCTCATCAATCAAATCAATGAGGAACAGCAACACAATCTCAGCCTCTCCAAACAATACGCAGCCACCCTCACCCAATATCATCACATGACAGAGGAGACTCAAAAACATGTCAAAATTGAAGTGGATACCCATCCTATTTATATCGACTGTATTCTGCCTGACAGCGGGCTGCAGCTCATCAATGCCGCCGTTGATGAAGCCAATCACATTAAGTCCGCCCACTGAACTAATGACCCCCTGTGAAGACCTGCCCAAAATGCAAGGCCCCGCCAACATGGGCGAACTCGTCAACTACAACATCACCCTCATCAACGCCTACGGTACCTGCAGTGTGAAGCTCGCCAAGCTCCAGCAGTGGGCCAACCAAAACCCGTAAAATCTTGCTGCATCTTGATACCCATGCTTTTCTCTATCTTTATGCAGGCGATTAAGCAAAGATCGCCTGATTCAAGAACATTATCCAAAAGCAGTGTGGTGAAATCCTTTTATTCATACTAAAAAATGTAGTTTTAACAAATTAACAATAATTATTGAGCAGGATGCTGGGAAGAGAACGGGGATAGTGAGGCTTCGCCGGCGGAATAGGACTTTACTTCCCCTGAGGATAAGCGCAGCAAGAGATGTCCCGCCGCATTCACGCCAGACATTCTGCCGCTGACTGTGGAGGCACCCAGATGTAAGTGGATGTCTTTTCCTGCCAAGGCATCACTGCCCTTCCATTCGACCTCAAAATCTGCAAATCCTTTTTGTTCAAAACGAGCCTGGTAGGCACTGATGGCATTAATAAACAGGGCTGCAATGTGATTGCGATTTTGAGGGCTGCCTAAAATCACTTGTAATGACGTCGTGGGGCGATCAATGCCTCTCAGCATGGCCTTAGACATATTGACATTGCAGCCCACGCCGATGATTGCATGTGTTGCACCACGAGGTCCGCTTTGCAATTCAATCAATATTCCAGCCAATTTTTGCCCGCGGTGCAAAATATCATTGGGCCATTTGCAGGAGAGGCCTTCCAAACCAAATTCACGCAGTGCCTGCACGATTGCCAAACCCATACACAAGCTTAAGCCTTCGCAGCGGCTCAGGCCTTGAGGGATGGGGCATCGGCAAGACATTAAAATGTTTGCACCAAAGGGTGCCATCCAAGGCCGGTGAAAGCGTCCCCGCCCTTGGGTTTGATGTTCGGCTAACCGAAATTGCAAAACACCTGTAGGCCCTTCATTTTTTGGAAAGTCATTGGTGGAAGAGATGCTTTTCAACACGCTGAGCTCAAGGT
>CAYGFJ010000189.1:0-3634 GCA_964349115.1 uncultured Francisellaceae bacterium | reverse complement strand
TTCTCGCGCAACATAATCGATGGTTTCAGCGAAACGAACCAAATGCAGTGCCAAGGCAATTTCTGAGGGATGTTCAAGATGTAAAGCGCACACTGTGCTTGTGGGGGGAGATCCAACTTTTCGCTGAATACTCAAAATCCGCACCAGGCTATACATCATAAACGCCGCCGTATTGCCTTCAAATTTGAGCATCCGCTCATAACTAAACTGATAATCCTGCACCCGATTGCAAGACAAATCAGCATATTTAACTGCATTGATCCCCAGCACTTCAGCCATAGATTCGATTTCGTCGGCAGGCGTCCCCCGCTCTTGCAAAATCGTGCGGGCTTCAGCAACTGCTGTATTTAAGAGATCGATCAACTTTTCCGTGGTTCCCGAGCGGGTTTTGAATTTTTTACCATCCGGCCCCAAGACTAGGCCAAAGGGAACGTGCTGAACAACGCTTGTGTCTTTAATATATCCCGCCTTCTCTGCCGCCGCAAAAATCATAGCGAAATGCGAGCCCTGGCCCCCATCGGTCACATAAATCAAACGCTCGCCCTGCTCCACCTGGGTCCGATGCCAAATAGCCGCCATATCAGTGCTGGCATACCCATAGCCGCCATCACTTTTTTGGACGATCAAGGGCAAAGGCTCAGCCTCTTTGCCCACAAATCCTTCCACAAAGATACACTGGGCGCCCTCTGAAGTGCTGACCATTCCTTTTTTTGTTAAGTCCTCAAGCGTCTGTTTTAAATAAGGATTGTAAAAAGACTCTCCCCGCGTTGTGATTTTGACGTCGAGGACATCATAAATTTCTTGGTAAGCAGCTTCTGAAATTTCACAGATAATATGCCAAGCTTTTAATGCCGCCGCATCACCCGCCTGCAGGGCCACCACTTTCAATTGTGAGGCCTTGCGAAATACCTGATCTTCATCAAAGCGCTTTTTAGATTCACGATACCAGTTCATCAGGTCAATCAAACTCGCCGTTCGCTTGCCTTCTAAAACATCGAGGGCCACTGACTCCATGTGAGCAATCAACATCCCGAATGCCGTTCCCCAGTCCCCAATGTGATTCAGCCGCAAGACTTCATCACCCAAAAATTCAAAAACACGCGCCAAGCAATCGCCAATAATGGTTGAACGCAGATGGCCCACATGCATTTCTTTCGCGACATTGGGGCTTGAAAAATCGACAATCACTTTGATGGGTTGCGGCACTTGCAGACCCAATCTGGGCTCAGTCAGCATTCTTGTGACTTCTGATTCTAAAAATTGAGGGGCTATTTTCAGATTAATAAATCCCGGCCCTGCAACACTCACCTCTGAAAATAAGCTTTTCTTTTGCAGCTCTGCCACCACAGTCTCTGCGATCACCCGCGGATTTTGCCCCAAGACTTTGGTAAAACGCATGGCGCTATTACATTGATAATCCCCCAACTTGGCTTCTTTCGTGGGCGCCACGTCAATGTCTGTCTCGCGAAAATCCTGCCCAAAAAACGCGTCCACAAAGGCCTGATGGGTGATCGTTTTGATGCGTTGCAAGAGGGTCATAGTGCCATCATCACCTGTCTTGGCCCACTCAACAGCTGAATAAGGAGATTTTCCTCCCTCAGTCTTTGCACCAAGATCGATAATATCTTTCTCTTTATCATCACCAATTCCCATTTACTCAATGTCCTGAGTAATTTTACTCAATGCCTTGAGTAAACTCAAGAAGCGAGCCCATTAGTCTTGGAACCGCATCGCATCAAGTTCAAAAAATTGGAGCATTAAGTTATTGCATAGAAAATATCGCTGTGGTAAATTTATGGCCTTTCTATAAGACGGTAATTGACAGTGAGTGTAGTTTCAGCGAATGATGTAGCAGCTTATATTTTGGCATCTAAAGGCGAAATGACTGCGATGAAATTACAAAAGTTGCTCTACTACGCACAAGCATGGTCTTTGGTTTGGGACGATCAAGCTTTGTTTCAAGAAGAAATTCAAGCCTGGATTAATGGTCCTGTGATTCCTGATCTATATTCCAGACACAAGGGCACTTATTTATTAAAGACCTGGCCCAATGGCGATCCAGAAAAACTAACCCCTTGTCAGATAGAAACCATCGATGCTGTCTTAATGCACTACGGAGACCAATCCAGTCAATGGCTGAGTGATCTCACACACCAAGAAACCCCTTGGATTGATGCAAGAAAAGGCCTGCCTTCTGATGAGCGTGGTAGCTCTGTCATTTCTCATGCCGCTATGGCGGAGTTTTATAGCGAATTAGTATGAAGTCTAAAAAAAAACAACCTGTTATCAACAAAGCCCCACACCCTACAAAGACGATTAAAGACCGCTATAAGCAATCTTCTTCGTTTACCTGGAGCTTTCAATTGATTGATTTTGAAGGTCAGTTTGGTTGGAAAAATTGCGCATCGCCTGAAAAATTCCAAGATGTCTTAGCAAAGAAAAAGGCCTTTGAATTGATGAGTTTCCAAGAGTTGAGTCAACAAGGATCCCATGGGATATCGCTCTCTCAGTTGTCTAAGAAAGCAAAAGATCGTCTAAAAGACTTAAGTCTGGACGATCTTGACGAGCTTTATTCTTTTCGCATCAGTGGGCGTGAAAGATTTTGGTGCATCCGCGACAATGCTATAATGAAGGTTCTTTGGTGGGACCCTCATCATGAAATCTGCCCTTCAATAAAGAGGCACACTTAAACATGCCTATCCGAAAAGCACCTGCGGTGCTGCGCACCACCTTCTCCCACTAAGGGGAGAAGCATTCAGGCCGATTGCCACAGGTGCAGAAATGGGAACATTAGATCATTAAAAAATCGAAATAGATTCAAAAAAATTGTTATAATCTCGCGCTATGTATGACGCTTCTGCTCCTCCTCCCCCCACTTCTGGCGCATCGCCTTTAATCGTTCGATCCCTCACGGGTGGAAGCTGGGATCCTCCTCTTTCTTTCAACCCTAAGAACGATACAATCACCCTCCCCCCTAATTTTCTCCAGGATGAGGCAGGACAATGGATCGATACCCCGCTCGAGTTTCGTCGCTTTGCAGAGGGTGCAAGTAGAGTAGTCTATGCGTGTCCAGGCTGCCCAGACCTTTTGCTTTCCGTACCCAAGCCAATGGCGAATCAGGGCGATTTACTATGGTCTTCTTCCCTGCTACAGCGTGCAGGCGAACTTCATGTTGTGGTGATGGACGACGACAAGATGGTTGCGAGCATTCACAGCAGAAAGCCTGGGGAGGAATTGTTGCAATATCTGTTCCCAAATGATCCACTCGGCAAAGAACAAATCAGGAGGCCACTGTCTGTTGACCAAAAATTAAAGATCATTCGCGCCTTAATCAAGGCAGTTTATGAATTTCACACCCAGTATCATCTCAAACATTTAGATTTAAAGCCTGAAAACCTCATTTATGATGAGTCCACCAATACCATGCATCTCATCGATTTGGATTATAGTGAAGTTGCAAGCATTCAAAATGGAAGGGACTGTGGCACCCTCCTTTTTATGGCACCTGAAATCTATGCGGCTCCGTCGTCGAGTTCTCAAAAAAGTGATGTTTTTTCAATGGGGAGGGTGATTCAAGAAATATTAGGCTTTCCAGACCCCCGTCTGGTAACGAGACGGGGGAAAAGGGTGATAG
>CAYGFJ010000188.1:0-3707 GCA_964349115.1 uncultured Francisellaceae bacterium | reverse complement strand
TTTGTTGTGGGTGGGTTTTTTACTACTCGTAAATCTTCTTCAAATTGGGGATGATCTCTAAAAAACTGTCTTCATAGCGATGTTGGTTATTGAAAGTGTCCGCAATGCTTTTAATAAATTGCTCTTGCGTCCTGCGTTTATTCTCACGCGCCTTGCTGTGAAGTAGATTCATCGCTGTGCCCGGCAGTCTGGCCCGAAGCATCGGGTCGCCTTTTTTTGTGAGTTCGCGGACTGGCATGAGGTTTCTCCTGTTTACTTTACACATTTAATCTGTTGTTTTGCTATAGGTATTTGTAAACACTTTATTCACTAATGTCAACATATTTATCTGCATATTGTAAATACTTATGATTTCCTTTACATTTTGATGGATGTCACGTATCTTTCTCGTAAACACAATTGACACTGCAAAGATGGAAGTTAGTCAAAACAATATCAAGCAACTCTTAAAGGAAAGCGGAATCAGTCAATGCGCGCTCTCCGAAAAACTGGGGATCAGCCGTCAGCAATTGCACAACATCATCAGCCTCAATCGTAAATCAAAGTATTCAGACTCTATTTTTGCCCTTTTGAAACAAAAACAAGAAAGTATTGTCGGCTCAGTCTATAGGTCGACGGTCTCGCCAGAGCCTTATCGAATTGAATCCCTGCCCCTTTTGACCGTGGATGACCTCCTCTCTGTTTATCTTGGGGAGTTACCTTTCAGCGCGCTGACCAAGCCATTTTATGGAAGATACCCGTTTGTGAATTTTGCCAAAGAAGACGATCACTTTTGTTTAAGACTCCCTCAGCTGTTTAACAACGACGGCTTTTATATGGCGATCGGCGCTTTTCGATTTTGTATTTCCCTGCAATTGAAGCGGGGGCAGATTATGATTTTATACCTGCCTGAAGCTCAAAAAATAATGCTGGGACGTGTTGATATTAATGGCGATACACAAGAAAGATTTATTGTGAATAACAATGCATTGCACACGCTTCGTCCTCATGATATTCTGCTTGCAGAGTGTACGAGCTCAGTTCATGTTCCAGCTTAAGGAGCCCAAAATGACCCGTAATATTGCGAATGTAGCCCATGACTTAAATCCCATTGTAAAATACCTGAAGCAAAAAGCGCTTGCTTTACCCCAGGCCACAGATGCCAAGGAGTTCATCAGCTTGGTTGAAAAAATAGAAACAGATGCCTTGATGTTGGAACGCTATCTGACTGCCCTCACTGAAGAGGCTCGGCAAGCAGGCATGGTCAAAAATTAAATACGAGGCCCTTCTTCTAATCGAACATCCGCAGCTGCCGTTACATCTTTATATGCTGTTGCCAGCAATGGGACCGTTTCTTTTTCATCAGCACTGCTTCCGCCAGAACCACCTCCCCCTCCTCGATGACGCAGGGTTGAACCTGCAGAAGCCCCGGAACCACTACCCGAAGCGCCAGAACCGGTAGATGAATCAGACAAAGAGCGCGCTTCTCGATTGAGTTCTATGTGTTCCATTGTGATTTTAAATGTCGCTTCATGCAGTTTGACGTGACGGCTAGACAAATCATCCATTGTTTTTTTGAAAATTTCGACCTGTTCCTTGTGCCATGCTTCATTCAAATCTCTAATTCTAATATCGGGCAGCGCCAAAAAAACATTTGTATATTCAAGGTCATTTTTAGCCTCCATCGGATTGCCTGGAATTTGTTTTTCATAGTGGTACAGCAGCGCTGCAATTTCCCCATCTCGTACCACAAAGGCACGATGTAAAGCAGTTTGCCCATATTTATTTGCCGCCAATAAATCAACCCCTTTTTTTAGCAGCCAATTGATTAACTGAATATTTGAAGTTCGTGCCACCCTACTTAATATTGCATTGCCATCCTCATCTTGAGCGTACATGACATCAGGATACGCCTCCAAAAATGAAACAACTTCCTCTGTGCTGCCACAGGTGATGCATCGTTCAATGGTGCTGGGCGAGGGATGGTGCATAATGAGTCTCCAATTAAATATTTTGCCTGTGATACTACCGATGTGTCCGCGCGATTGCTGGGGCAACCATTGAGCGCACATGAGTGGCTCGAAAAGGAGTTGTTTTGAACTCAGCTGCGCCCTCCTGTTTTGATTTTCTATGGAGTGGTGAGTGCGATTTGGCTTTATGTTTATGACGTGAACGATTTTCTCTTGCTGGAGAAGAAGGTGAGATCTCTGCAGTTGCACGGATCCTTACAGGAAGCTCCTTTCTTTCCGCTTGATCATGAGCAATGCCATGCCTGTCACAAATTTTAATCTTAACCTTAGTTAAAGTTTTAATACATGCTGTAACTACTTCTTGGCTGTCTGCAGTTACATTCGATGCAGCGTCAGACTGTAATGCATCAATATCTTTTAAAAGTTTCTCAACAACTGTACTTTCTGGCACAAAAGCATCAATACAGGCATTGATGACTGTAGCGAGGCCAACAATTGCAAGCTCTGCATCAGTTAAAGCGGCTCCCCAGGCATAAGCGGTGACAACCGTTGCAGTGGCCAATACAGCAGAGGCAAGATTGGCTGCATATTTCTGTAGCTTGTCTTCAACTAATTTTGCTTTTTTAAGCCGAGCAATATGTGGCAGTGCGACACTGATTAAAGCTGCGACGCGCATACCCGCCATGCCAGCGAGTGAACTTGCATCATGATTTTGCACAATGGCAAAGGCGGTAGTAGCAATAATAGCGGGGATATTGAGGGCTAGGGCAGTTTGCTTGCGACATTTTTCCATCCATCCCAGCATCATAAGCCTCACTTTTCAGCTCAATAAAAAGGTCATATTATCACCCGATTTCTGTTGTGTCAAAAACTAAAACGGGGGCATTTTATCCCTGATGCTCGACAAAAAGGGATAATCGGCTTCAGTAAAGTCTGCGTACCCGGTTGCAATGTGGAGGTTTGAAAACCCTCGATCATACAAGGTTTTGGCTACATCCAGCCCTTTGACCCCATCAGCCAAGTTCAAATCAATATAAATGGCTGTCGTTTTGAGAAGACCGGCTTCAATGGCTTCAAAACCCGCCAAGTCTGTGAAACATAGCAGGTGCTTTCGGGCTTGCTCTGCAGACCATTTCCAAAACTCATGATTGTAAGTGTCATCATCAATAAACACTGCGTCAACGAGGCAAGCATCTGGTGTCCCTTCTATCTTGTTTGCTGTTGCCTGATTCTTTTGTAATGCTGCAAACAGCCCCTCCAGTTGCGGCACCGCCACTTTTTCTTCTGCATCCACCCGTTTCAAAATCGGCACATGCGCCAGCAAATTCTTCGGCAACAAGCGAATCCCACGCTTTTGACACCGCGCCATAATGTCAGGGTTTTCATAATGAGAAGTCACCAGCAAAGCGTTGCTCCCCAGCTCAAGGGCTTCCAGCACTTCAAGCCCCGTCATCGCATCGCCCAACAATTCATAATCCGAAAAGACTTGTATCTCGCCTTCCTGCCCGCGATACCAGGCAATAAAATCCTGAGACGTCCTGAAGTGGAACACTTTCAGCGTCGGCAAAACCGCCTGCAAACGCTGATCCCAAGCCCCATGAATGGAAGCGTCATCATCCAAAATCCCAATGATCCTGTCCTCTGACACTTCAATTGAAGACACAAACCAAGCAGGCGCTTTTACGCGAAGCAATATGATTTTGACCTCGGTGCCTCTCCCCACAACAGAAGTCAGTTCAAGACCCCCACCCCAATCCT
>CAYGFJ010000187.1:0-3727 GCA_964349115.1 uncultured Francisellaceae bacterium | reverse complement strand
GCCACATGGGTGATGCGGTTTAAAATGCCAGGCATCCAGGATTTTATTTTTTCATACCGCGGCAAGGCATTGTCTGAAATGCGGGCGTTGACGACCACGACAGGGACGCCGCGACGATTGGCGGTGGCGAAGAAATTGGGCCATAGCTCTGTTTCCATCACAATCAGGATACGGGGATGGATGCGATTGAAAAAGCGATTCAAAGCGTGGGGGAGATCATAAGGGAAATACGAATGATAAAGACGGCCTTTATGCTTTTGGATCAGCTTTTGAATGTGCGCACTGCCTGTCGGGGTGGTGGTGGTGACCACGATGGACTCATTAGGATAGGCTTTCAATAAGGCTTCGATTAAAGGCGTGGCAGCCACCGCCTCGCCTAAAGACACGGCATGAAGCCAGAGGCTGGAGGGCAAGATGAAAGGTGTTTTGCCCAGACGTTCGCCCCAACGCTCGCGGTAGAGTTTGTTCTTACGGCCACGCCAATATAAGCGTGCAAAAATGATGGGGAGGAAAAGGTAAAATAAAATCGTATATAGAAAGATCATCTATCCATTCTCTTTCAACCAATCTAAATACAAAGCAGTCCCTTCTTCCACGGTTTTAAAGGGCTCATGGTAGCCCGCCATTTTGAGGCGACTGATGTCTGCCTGAGTGAAAGATTGATAATGGCCTTTCAAATTGTCAGGAAAGGGGATGTATTCAAGCTCCCCCTGGCCGTACCATTTGATGACACTTTTAGCGATGTCATTAAAAGGCTGGGACCGGCCTGTCCCCGCATTAAAAATACCGCTGATATCAGGATGATCCAAGAAAAAAAGATTGATTTTGACAATGTCATCGACATAGATAAAATCCCGAGATTGCTCTCCTGGGCCATACCCATCATACTCCCCAAACAACTTGACCTTGCCGGTGTCCCGAATTTGCTTGGCGTGATGATAAGCCACCGAGGCCATATTGCCTTTGTGTGACTCCCTCGGGCCATAGACATTAAAATATCGCAAACCCACGACTTGTGAATTGAACTCATTTTCAAAGTGGCGCACATACTGGTCGAACTGGAATTTTGAATATCCATAGATATTCAAAGGCTTTTCATGCTGACGCTCTTCCAAAAAGACCGACCCACCGCCATAAACGGCTGCACTCGAGGCATAAATGAAGGGAATCGCTTCGCTTTGCGCAAACAATAAAAGTTCCGCACTGTATTCAAAATTGTTTTTCATCATGTATTTTCCATCCCACTCGGTGGTGTCCGAACAGGCGCCCTCGTGGAAAATGGCTTCAATTTTATCCTCACCCAAATTGTCTTGGTGAACCATGTCAATGAAATCTGCTTTATCCATATATTCAACATAATCACAGTCAACGAGATTTTTGAATTTATGGCCATCGGTCAAATCATCCACCAGCAAAATGTCGCTGTAGCCCCGATTATTTAAGCCTTTGACAATATTGCTGCCAATAAATCCGGCCCCGCCTGTGACAATAATCATAACAATTCTCCTGCTTTCATTTTTTGAAGGGTGGCCGTGGTCGAAACCCCTGGGGTCAATGTGATGGTGATGACCTCCCCACCGTTTTGTAAAACTTCCTTCGCGCCTGCAATCTGATGGACTTCATAATCTGCGCCCTTGACCAGAATATCAGGCAGAACCTCACTGATCAGGCGTCGCGGGGTTTCTTCGCCAAAAGGAAGCACCCAATCCACTGCATCCAAAGCAGATAAAACTTTCATCCTGTTTTCAAGAGAATTGATAGGGCGATGCGGACCTTTTAAACGAGAGACTGATTCATCCGAATTGACTGCAACAATCAAGCGATCACCCAGTTTTTTAGCCTGCGTGAGGTAATCCACATGCCCCGCGTGCAGAATATCAAAACAGCCATTGGTCATCACAACGACTTCTCCGCTGTGTTGGGCATCGCGAACCCATTGTTTCAAAGTGGCCTCATCCACGATGCCCCCTGACAATCCACTGTTTTCTTGAATAGCAGCATGCAATTCTGAAGGGCTCACGGTGGCTGTGCCCATCTTGCCCACCACAATCCCTGCCGCAGTATTGGCCAAATGCATCGCAGTTTCCAGATTGTGACCCACGCTGATGGCCATGCCCAAGACAGCAATCACGGTGTCACCTGCCCCGCTCACATCAAACACTTCCCGCGCGCGCGTTGGAACATGAATCGGCGCCCCAATATCCTGATATAAACTCATGCCCCCTGGCCCGCGTGTCACGAGCAGCGCTGTCAAATCATGGTCCGCAATCAGCTTTTTTGCTTTGAGTGTCATCTCTGCCTCAGTGCCTGAGGGGCCCACCACCTGTTCAAATTCTTTCAAATTGGGCGTCAAAATGCTGGCTCCGTGATAAATACTAAAATCTTGCCCCTTGGGGTCGACCAGCACAATTTTGCCTAAAGACCGCGCCAACCGAATCAACACTTGGACTTCACTCAGCGTTCCCTTTCCATAATCAGAGACAATCACCACATTGTGACTGCCCAATGCTTTTTCATAGGCTTTCAGCAGAGGCTTCTTGTCCACCGCTGTCAAATTAACTTCAAAGTCAGCCCGCAGCAATTGGTGATTTTGGCTCATAATCCGAAGTTTGCGAATGGTGGAAATGCTGCCCTCTACCAGCAACTCAGCCTTCACTCCAGCCTCTGTCAGCGCCTTCTTCAAGCTGTGCCCTGCCGCATCATCCCCAACCAGTCCGATCAAGGTGACTTGCCCCTGCAAGGCCGCAATATTCAGCCCAGCATTGGCCGCCCCACCCGCTTTGCTATATTCTTGTTTGACATGGACCACTGGCACTGGGGCCTCCGGCGAAATCCGTGAAGTATCGCCTTCCCAGTAATCATCCAACATGACATCACCCACCACCAAAACCTGGGCCTGCTTAAATCCCTGCATTGTATTGATTTCCATTTTTCAAGCTGGGGCGCATTATAACAGGGGATCATTTTTATTTCATTGAAAAGCAGCCTGAGGCATGTTCTCTGCCAGGAAAATAGGCGTCCAAAGCCACACTCTGCTTAATGAAACAATCCATGAATATCCGCCCCCCATTTTTGAAAGGCTCCTTTGATTTCAACTGTGGCAGAGTAAACAGGGAATTGGCTGGGCACGGCTTTCAAGGTCGCAGTCAAAATGGTTTTGATGGCAGCGTCGGGGCTGGTGCCAGAGGGGTCACCAATGTGGGTGACTTCAACGAAGGGGATCGTCACATTGAGATGGCCTGCAACAGTGTTACCAGAAATTTGCAAATCACGAAGCGTGACTTTTGCGATCCTGATTTTTTTGGGGTTGACTTGTTTAGCGGGCGGCGTCACATTTTTTTCATCTGCTGTATGCCCCAAAGCACCCAAATTTGAACCATGTGGCCCTTTGATATAGTGAATATGGACCGCATCAATTTCAATATTATGGACATCAATCACAGGGGAGAGAATCGATAAGATCGACAGTTTAAAGTCAATTTTCTTGATGGACAGGGCCACTCCTGCAGGGTATCCCAATGGATTTTCAATGTTTAAATCATGGATACTACTTTCTCCGTTAATGAGAGACAGATGAACAAAGCTGACTTCAACTGGGGCGCCCAAACTCTGACTGCCCAATGTCTCCAAGACACGGCCCGCCAAGGTATCCAAAAACAATCCGATGGCGACCGCCATGGTGACCACAAAGAGCAATGTGAACATCAAAAACTTTTTCATATTAAGC
>CAYGFJ010000186.1:0-3733 GCA_964349115.1 uncultured Francisellaceae bacterium | reverse complement strand
GAATAACCACTTTCTTTATGGTGCTCATATACGCCTGGTTTAAGCGAAACACAATTCGACAATTTCTTTATGATTTATCGCCCCACCTTCTTCTCACTTTGCTGTATGTGATCGCCACGCTCATTGCGCGTCACCATCATTCCCACCTGTATGACGGTGTCACCTTGGGAACCTTTAATATGCATGCAGTAAAAATCTTTTTTGCTCAACTGACAGGCGCCCTTCCCTTAAGTTATGCCATCCTGGCCGGGCATTTATTTAAACCATTTGTATTGACATCTTATTTTGACTCTATCGCCGCCTCTCTTTCTATTGTGATCCTCTTCCCATTTTTTTGGGTGATTAGCAATTATTTTATTGCCCGGCTTCACCTTAATAAAAAAGACTTCCCACTTTTAATCTCCATGGGCCTTGTCCTCAACATCATTCCTTCGCTCTTCATGGCAAGCACTCAAAAATATCAAGATATACTCACCTGGGGCCTTGCTTATTTACCAGTCTATTTACAGTATTTTGGCATCGCATTTATTCTCTTATGCCTTTTAAGCTGCATTCAAAAAACGAATACACGCTATATTATTTCAACACTGCTCGCCCTCACACTGTGTCTTTCTGTCATTTTTAATGCCTTTGTTGTCAAAACAGAAAACAGTATATGGGTGAGCCCTAGAAATTTAATCATTACCTCCTTCCAAAAAGGCTTACTTGGATCTTTATCCTCGCAGGTGGTGCTGATGACCAAAGAACAGTTCGCCTGGTCGAGTTTTTATCTTCAATATGGCAACATGAAAGTACCATCCCTGATTCTTACAGGCCCCCTGCAATTACTGCCTCAGACTCACTCAAACGCAACACAAACTCTTGCTCCAGACCAGGGAACGCCTTACACAATCAATGGTGAATCTCACGCATCTCCAGCAGGGTTCACTCTCTTGCAACCTAAAGTGACAACAGCTTCTTTCACATACCCTCTTTATTTTCTAGAGGCTCGGCCTATTCCTTTCACAAATCAAGGAGAAGTTCTTCTAGGGGAAGTCTTAAGTATTCAATATGTGACTACTTTGACGCAAACAATTCCTATAGCGCTGACGCTCTCCCATCCCCTTATGTTCTCAACGCTGACCCATACAATAACCCCCCTTCTACAAAATCAAATCGTTCATATCAGCTGGGCCCATCACTGTCCTCAATTTAAGTTTTTCGCTCCCCGTCATGCTTTGACAGAAAAAGGTCCTAATGAAATGACGATTTGTAAAATTCCATAAAAGGAGACTCGCATGAAAGCAGTGATATTGGCAGGCGGACTTGGAACTCGCATTAGTGAAGAAACGTCTTCCCGACCAAAACCAATGGTGGAAATTGGAGGAAAACCAATTCTTTGGCATATTATGAAAATTTATTCTCACTATGGAATCAATGAGTTCATTGTTTGCCTTGGTTATAAGGGCTATGCCATCAAGGAATACTTCGCAAATTATTTTTTACATACTTCGGATATCACCTTTGACATGAAGCACAATAAGATGGAGGTTCATCATCAACATACAGAACCCTGGACCGTGACTTTAATTGATACGGGAGAAGAGACAATGACGGGAGGCCGTTTAAAACGTGTCGCTTCTTTTATTGGGCGTGAAGATTTTTGTTTCACTTATGGCGATGGGGTATCAGATGTCCCCATTGACCAAGTCATCGCCTTACACCAAAAAGAAAAAAGCCTCGCAACACTGACTGCAACACAACCACCTGGACGTTTTGGCGTCATTGATCACATCGAAAACAAGGTCTTGTCTTTTAAAGAAAAACCAAAAGGGGAAGGCTCCTGGATCAATGCGGGCTTTTTTGTTCTCTCTCCAAAAGTTATTGATTATATTGAAGATGATCATTCTGTCTGGGAACAAGAACCCATGCGTCAAATTGCAGCAGCAGGTGAAATGAGCGTCTATTTTCATGATGGCTTCTGGCAACCCATGGATACCTTACGTGAAAAAAATTATTTAGAAGAACTGTGGCAATCGCGAAAAGCACCCTGGAAGGTGTGGAAATGACCCCGTCTTTTTGGCGGGGAAAGCGTGTTTTTGTGACTGGACACACTGGCTTTAAAGGCTCTTGGCTTTCTTTATGGTTACATAGTCTAGGAGCGCAAGTAAAAGGCTATGCACTTGCACCAGCAACCACCCCCTCTTTATTCCACTTATGCAGACTTGACACCCTCATTGCCAGTGAAATAGCCAGCATCAATGATTATAATGCTTTAGAAAAATCTCTATGTGCTTATGAGCCTGACATTGTGCTTCATTTAGCTGCGCAAGCGCTGGTACGTGAGTCCTACATCAACCCTCTTGAAACTTACGTGACCAATGTGATAGGGACTGCTCATGTGCTAGAGGCCGTCCGAAAAAGTGCTTCTGTCAAGTCCATAGTGTGTATCACAACAGACAAATGTTATGACAATAAAGAATGGGTGTGGCCCTATCGTGAAAACGAACCCATGGGAGGCCATGACCCTTACAGTGCAAGCAAAGGCTGCGCAGAATTGGTAGTAGCCTCTTATCGCAACTCTTTTTTCGACACACATAAAATCGGCCTTGCAACAGCCCGCGCTGGAAATGTCATTGGTGGGGGTGATTTTTCTGCTGACCGTCTGATTCCTGACTTTATTCGTGCTCTTTTAAACAATGAAACAGTGCCATTGCGTTACCCCAATGCGATTCGCCCTTGGCAACATGTGCTTGAACCTCTGCATGGCTACCTTTTGCTTGCCGAAAAACTCTGGGATGCGCCTCAGCAATTTTCAGGAGCCTGGAATTTTGGCCCTCATTTGGAAGACACCAAAACAGTTGCGCAAATCATAGATGCTTTTATTCACGTCTATGGAAAAGGCGCTTGGATAAAAGACCCAGCCAGCCACCCTCATGAAGCGCACTGTCTCAAATTGGACATTTCCAAGGCTGAAACTGAATTAGACTGGCACCCCGCTCTCTCTATTAATGCCACACTCACCATGATTGCAGAGTGGTATCAGGCTTGGGATCAAGGTTTGGATATGCTAGAGTTTACATCCACTCAAATTAACTCATTTTTAAGGAGAATCTCCAATGTCTGAATTCCTTCGCGTCCCCTATGGCTGTACTGTTCACGGTGAAGATGAAATTGCGGCCGTCACCCATGTCCTGCGCACCACTACTCAAATGGGAAAACACGTTAATGAAATGGAAGTAGGCGTGGCCAAAAAATTTGATAAAAAATATGGTGTCATGGTGAACTCTGGCTCATCTGCAAATTATCTAGCCATCGAAGTTGCTCACTTACCTCCTCAATCAGAAGTGATTACACCCGTCCTGACTTTTTCAACCACAGTCGCTCCTCTGGTTAAAAACAACCTAATTCCCGCCTTTGTCGACGTAGCACCTGGCACCTATAACATTGATGCCGATCAGGTTGAAGCCATGATTACCCCCAAGACAAAAGCCATGATGATCCCCAATCTCCTCGGCAATTTACCCGACTGGAAAAAACTACGAGCCATTGCCGATCAGCACAAGCTCTTGGTTATTGAGGATTCTGCTGATACTTTAGGGGCTTTAATTGACGGAAAATCTTCAGGTCGATTCACCGACATCAGCACCACTAGTTTTTATGGTTCCCACGTCATTAATTGTGGGGGCAATGGGGGCATGGTTTGTTTTAATAAAGAAAGCGATCTGACCGAAGCCAAACTATTACGCAGCTG
>CAYGFJ010000185.1:0-3734 GCA_964349115.1 uncultured Francisellaceae bacterium | reverse complement strand
CACCAAGACGGATCGAATGGTATGACTGGACCAACCCATCTCACACCTTAAAAATTTTGAGTGTTAAATTGGGAATGCAACGAAAGTGTTTGATGTTGCCGCTTAAGAGCGTGTGGCCATATTCCATCGCGGTCGCTGCAATCAAAGCATCCCCAGCACGCATGCCATGTGATAAGGCATACTCCTCCACATAAATGGTGGCTCGGTGACTAATATTATGGGTTATGGGCAAGCATTCAAACTCAAAGTCTTTTAAAAAATCACGGATCATTTTATGTTGTGCCTTTGATTGAGCCCCCTGCAGCAGCTCCATATAAGTCTGTGCCGAAATCAGCCGCAGGGGTGAGGCATCAATCCATTCTGCTGCCTGTGCGTGACCCCGCTGAAATGAGATGAGCACATCTGTATCAAACAGCATATCGCGGCCTACGCAAGGCATTTATTTCATCTTCGACAGAGCCAGAAGCCCCTTCTATCATGCCGAAACAAGGATGGTCTTTCGCCAAATACTTTTTCTTTTGCATCGTTGCAGGAACCAAGGTGCCTTTCAATTTTCCACGATACAAAACCCTAACCGACTCATTGCGATCCAAGGCTTGTAGCACTGTATTCATGTGATAACGCAAGTCGACAATACTGGCTTCCATAAAATTGATCCTCGTGAAATGTATGGCTTGATTATACATTACAAAAACCACATTGTATAATTTTGTCTTTTCTCAGGAAACAAAAATGACACGATGGACCCTCCCCCGCAAAATCTGGGTCATCCTCCTTTTAGGCTTTTCATCCGGCTTGCCGCTGGCATTGACCACGTCCACTTTATCCGCCTGGTACACAGAAGCGGGCTTAAGCTTGATGAGCTTGGGCATGTTGAATTTGGTGGGCCAGCCTTATATTTACAAATTTGTCTGGGCCCCTCTAATCGATCGCTATGATCCTTTAAACATTGGACGGCGTAAAAGCTGGATGTTGCTGACACAAATGGGCTTGCTGATGTCCCTTATTGTCATGAGCACTTTAAATCCAAACACACACCCCATTGGTTTGGCCTTGTTGGCCTGTCTGGTGGCCCTGTTCTCTGCTACCCAAGACATTGCCATCTCAGCCTATTTGGTGGAAACAGCAGATGCATCAGAGCGAGGGCTGGCAAGTGGTTTTTACCAGGGCGGCTACCGCATTGCCTGCATTGTGGCAGGGGCGCTCGCATTGCTGCTGGCTGAATATTATGGCTGGCGCATCACTTATCTCAGCATGGGCGCACTGATGGGGGTGGGCTTGCTTGCAACGGCTTTAACGCCTGAGCCTGCCAAAGTGATCCACCCACCCCGCTCGCTGAAGATTGCGATCATCGAACCGTTTCACGAATTTTTACACCGCTTCGGCTGGAGGCTGGCCTTACTCATTTTGCTGGTCTTAATGCTCTACAAACTGACTGATGCTTTCGCCCTCGCGCTCAACACCGTCTTTTATTTAAGAGAACTTCACTATTCGCTGGCCGCCCTGGGCCTCGTCAACAAAATCTTCGGCAGCATCGCCTCGCTTTTGGGCATTTTCATCGCTGCCATTTGGATGAAGCGAATTTCCCTCTTCACCGCTTTGGTGGGCTTCGGCCTCATTCAAGCTTTTGGAAATCTGGCTTTCATTTGGTTGTACTTTGGCACCCACTCCGTTCTCAACATGGGCATCACTGTCTGCATCGACAACTTCGCTTCCGGTATGGGCAGCACCGCCTTTTTGGCCTTCATCTTAAGCCTCTGCAACAAAAGTTTTGCCGGCACCCAATTGGCCCTCTTAAGCGCCATCTCCGCCGTGGGTCGCGTCTATGTTGGCCCCGCTGCCGCTTGGGTTATTGATTCCTGGGGCTGGGCCAATTTTTACTGGGTCTCAATTGCAATTGGCTTAGTGGGCGTGGCCAGCCTCTACACCCTCCGACGACGGTGTTTTAATGAAGCAAAAACGTCAATCAGCACCGCTTAATCTTCCACCCTCACCAAGCGCGGATACAGTCGCGCTTTCTTAACGGCATTGTCATCAACTTCCAGAATTTCAATAGGATAATCTTTAATTTTCACTGCAATGTGGGGCACTGGCATGGCTTCGAGATACTCAGTAATCAAGCCACTCAATGTTTTGGGCCCATGGGTCGAGAAACGAGTGTCCAAATTGCGGTTTAAATCTCGAATCGTCATCGAGCCATTCACAATGAAAGAATCATCTTCCAACTTTTGCGTCTCGGCATGCACCGAAGGTTGACTCAAATTATTAAACTCGCCCACAATTTCTTCCAAAATATCTTCCACCGTGACCAAGCCTTGAATATCACCATATTCATCAACCACGAGGGCCATATGTTCAGAGTGTTGCTGAAAATTGATGAGCTGTTGCTGCAAGCTGGTTGTTTCAGGAACAAAATAAGGCTCTACCAAGACTTTTTGCAAGGCATCGAGGGGGGATGTTTTCAAATCCAAACCAATCACATGACGAACATGCAAAATGCCTATTACATGGTCGATATTATCCCGATACACAGGCAGTTTTGAATAAGGAGAGGTTTTCAATTGCTTAAAAATGACAGGCCAGGAATCACTTAAGTCAATCCCTTGAATATTCTGCCGAGGCAGCATAGCATCCATCACGGTTGCACGCTCAAGATCTAAAACACCCAGCAGCATGTTTTTGTGTTCCCCTGTCAATGACTTTCCTGAGGCCAAGAGAACTGAACGCAATTCATCACTGGTTAAAGGATCCATGGCTTTTTTGTCGGAGACATGAATGCCAAACACTCTAAGAATGCCATTGGTCATTGCACTCAACAGATAAATAAAGGGATACATGAGGCTTTGCAGCGTCTTTAAAATCAAGGTTGCAGGAAAAGCCAAACGCTCAGGCTGCAAAGCGGCAATGGTTTTGGGCAGGACTTCTGAAAACAGAAGAATAAAGATGGTCAAGACAATCGTCGACATCACAACGCCAAAGTCGCCAAACAAGCGCTGCGCCAAAATTGTTGCCAAGGCAGAGGCCAAGATATTGGCAAAGGTATTGCCAATCAAAATCACAGCAAGAAGACGATCGGGACGTTTGAGCAAATGCTCAGCCCGTCGCGCTGCATGTGACTTCTTGGCAAGATGACGCAAACGATAACGATTCAGCGCCATCATGCTGGTTTCAGCCCCAGAAAAAAAGCTGGACACCACGATGAGCGCCAGCACACATAAGAATAAGCCTAAATTCATGCCAACATCCTAACATAGATTGCCTTTCGGCAACAAAAGGGCTATAGTAAGCACTGAATACTGCCTTGTTCGCCATGCTTATCATCCTGATCTTAATATTCAAAAAATTGGGAGTTACTGTAGAGACACGGTGTGCAAGCTGGAGCGATCCAGAAGCCTTAAGTGTCCTCGTGACACCCCCCTGAACGACTACTGTAGTTCAGGTTGTAACAGTAAGCGGCAAGGCGGTTCTTTCTTTAGATGGACATTCTCCATGACCTTTCAGCAGATTCGCCAAGACCTCAAAACCAAGCGTCGCCTCTTGTCGCAGGAAGCCCAAACGGCAGCCGCAATCAATGTTGCAAAACAACTTTTGCAATGGCCTCTTTTACCTAAGACCCCAGCACAGATTGCCGTTTATCTTGCCCATGGGGGCGAGCTTGACTTAGGCCCAACCATCGACATGCTCTGGCAACAGGGTCATCATTTATATCTTCCCACTCTTGCCCAGGATGACAG
>CAYGFJ010000184.1:0-3738 GCA_964349115.1 uncultured Francisellaceae bacterium | reverse complement strand
TCGTTGTTCACCACCCCGAAACCGGTTAATACGGCACATCCCATCAAGGCAGCAATTCTTAAGTCCACCTCTTTAGGAATGGGCGTCAGTCTATTTTCAGAAATAACAGCATACTCGTTAAAGGTAGTAATCCACCCCGCATTAACAGTTTTATTACCCCATTGATATTTAGCGGTAGGCGCCTCAATACCCGCGGCTTTGCGCCAATGCATCACCACATGATCCCCTGACTTTACGCGAGTTACACCCCGACCTACTTCTTCAACAACGCCACCGCCTTCATGACCCAATAAATGCGGTAAATACTTGTCTGGGCCTTTGGCGCCATCGATTTCACCAAGCTGTGAGCCACAAATACCACTGTACTTTATGTTGACCAAGACCTGACCATAGTCCAAAGAACTATTTAATTCAACATCATCAACCACCAAGGGTTTACATTGTTCTACTAAGATTGCTGCTTTAAATTTCATTTTACTCACTCAAAATAGATAAACTCATAATCACCTGGATAACCAAATTCTTTAAACAACCAAACCCATTCATCATGATCGAAAAAGGACTCCGCCGTTAAGGCCCAGCACTCTAAGTTAAAGAGCTCTTGCTCATTGCGATAACTTTCGACCACCAAATATTGATGTTTCGCCACACGCTTCAACTCTTGCAAGGCTTTTTTGAGCTCAAAAATGCGCAGATTATGAAACGTATTTAAAGAAATGACGAGGTCAAAAGACTGATCTTTATAAGGATAAGCGTCTTGAGCGCGATGATTAAACAAAAACGATTTAATTTCTTCTTTGGCATTCGCGATCCCATATTTAGAAATATCAAACCCAGCTATTTCGATGCCCGGTAATATCTTTTTGATTTCATATAAGAGATAACCTTTGCCGCAACCGACATCCAAAATTTTGGACTGATTGGTCAAACCATAGCGCTCAATTAATTTTTCAGCTACCGGTTTCCAGCGCCCATCGATAAACTTATAACCCCCATACCCATAACATTTATCACCATCCCAATAGTCAAATTCATATTCTTTGGCTTTGAGGGCACAACGCACTTTGTCGTTCATCATGCGATCTAAATAAGTTCGCTTGGTTTTCTGATGAAGAGGGGTAATAATATCGACAAATTCAGCCATGAAGGCTCCTATGTAAAACATTTCTTGCTTTTTCAAGCTGCAGAGCACGGCTTTCTGGTGTTACTGCTGCTACAAAATCTTTGTTCACTCTACCAAGGGGGAGAAAATAGTTCAAGATAATACAACACCATTTGATACGATAGAGCGGCAATAATAAATTTGCTCTGGTGATCATGGCTTCAGGATCCGCAACCCATTTGGCAATTTCTTGGGTAAAAAACTGGAAATACTCCATGGGAATCGGCACTTCAACCTGATTAAAGAAATCACCAATCAATTTCGCCGGATCATCCCAACCGGAATATTCAAAATCGACAAACATGATTTTGCCATCTGGACATTCTAAAGCATTATGAAAACCAAAATCAGAGGGAGAAATCACGCGATTCGCAACCGACAAAGGATCGGTTAGCGAAATATTGCGCTGTTTTGTTTGAACCAGGATACTTTCTTTGAGCGCGAGCCATGTTGGCTCTAATTCTTGTTGGATAAAAGCAAAGGCTTGGGCATCAATCTCATCATCCTGTAAGATACCTTGTAAGCGTTGAATGCGAATATCAACACATTCAATATGTTCTGCGATTGAAAAGCAAGCTTCCGAAGCAGAATCAAGTTTTTGCGCTATCGGAGAGGCACGATGTTGATTAATGTCTTCGATAAAGGCTAAGGCCTCCATGATCTCAGGTTTACCGATCTCATCTTTTTGATAACGCTCACCTTCAATAAACGCATAAATCCCAATCGACTTTTCTTCATCACAAGAAACCGGACGCGTGACGTGCGACGACTGGCATTCCGCTGCATACTTTAAAAAAGCATATTCCGCTTCGAGACGACTGCGGGTCAGATCGGATTTTTTATTATAGTGTTTGAGAAAATAATCTTTGCCCTCCAGATTGATTTTATAGGCGCGATTATTACGACCGCCATCGATGGGGGTCATCATGATGAGGTAGATCCAAAAAGATATTGTTGGATTTCCTGCCAAGATTGGAAATTTTTGAGTTGCACATGGACCACTTTCTCAGGAGAGAACAGTAATTTTTCAACCTGTGTGGGAAAATGCGGATCCAGCAATAGCTCAGGCAAATCATCAATAAAGTGGGTACAGTGTTGTTCAGCCACTTTGACACATTTGGCCTGTTTAGTTTCCAGAAAAAAAGTGTTCTTGCGCTCTAAGCCAAAAAAATCATATTGTTCTAACCAAGCCAAGCCGGCTTGATGCAAATCATAGGGAGGCCCCGCATAGGGATGACGCGTTTTGTGGCTGATAATACACAAGGGGATATCTTCTTCTAATGCCGTTTTAAAAAATGCGGCAACCCCTGGAAAAGGGCTCGCTGCAGACATGCGCTCGCCATACACATAGCCTTGCATTTCCGTCCAAAGATTTTCCTGACCCACACTGCGCAGATAGTCGCGGATTTTTTCTTTATTTTGAGGAAAGTCTGCCGGGATCAGGCCCTGTTCTCGAGCGAGTTGATGAAATACTTCGTGATAGCAGACAATGGTGTTGTCAAAATCAACCCCAACTCTCATTTGATTGACCCGAGCGTTTTTAAAATTTTAGCGGAAATTTTTTCTGCCGTCAGGTCGTAATATTCTCGGGCATATTCTTGTTCACCGACATAAGGCATGAATTCATCACGGGTCCCAAACCGCAATAATTTTGCTTTAAGCGGTTTTTCTTGATCGACGACCCACTCTGCCACGGCACCACCCAATCCATTGATCAGGCTATGCTCTTCTAAAGTGACGACCAAAGGATATTCCTGAAATACGGCTTGTAAACATTCTGCATCCAAAGGTTTGACCGTATGAAAACTCTCAACGCGAACAGAAAGATTTTTAGCTTGTAATTCGTGGGCCACCTCTAAGGCGACCGGCATAATATTGCCTGTGCTTAAAATACAGATATCGCGGCCTTCCCGTACGGTAATCGATTTGCCAATTTTAAATTCAGGCACTTTTTTGTGAATATTCGGTTCACCTTTCTTGCCAATACGAATATAGACAGGGCCGCCTAATTCGATTGCTGCACGCAATGCCGCACGCACTTCAATGGGGTCGCAGGGACACAAAATCGTCATATTGGGCAACATGCGTAAAAAGCCAATATCATCACAAGAGTGGTGCGTTGGCCCTAAACTCGCATAAGAAAGACCTGCACCTGTGCCGACAATAATCACGGGAACATTGTGATAACAAACATCTACCCGGATTTGTTCTAAACAGCGGACCGTTGCAAAAGGGGTAATGGTATAGGTCACCGGTCGCAATCCGCTCATGGCCAAGCCTGCTGCAACCCCCGTCATATTGGCTTCGGCCACCCCACAATTATAGAAACGCGCCGGGGCAATTTGCTTAAATTGATCAAATAATTTATTGCCAATATCACCTGATAGCAAGACAACTCGCGGGTCTTTTTCGGCAATGGCAGTGATTTCTTCTGCAAAAGTATTTCTCATACTACTTCCTCAAAAACACCTAATTCTTTTTTAGCTGCAGCCAATTCTTCTTTGTTGGGGGTGCGATAATGCCAATTATTATCATCCTCCATAAACGAAACCCCTTTGCCTTTAATGGTATGAGCA
>CAYGFJ010000183.1:686-3760 GCA_964349115.1 uncultured Francisellaceae bacterium | reverse complement strand
GTGAAGGAGGGGTAAAAAATGGCCTCTTCTTTCACAATATGGGTTCCATTGACAAGAAAAGAAGAGGCTGCCTTGACTTCCATGCAAGGAGCAATAAAAAATCCTCTGGAGACTATGATTTCTGAGTTTTTTACGGTTTCTTTATAAAACTCGCCAAACAAGCGGTACAGGTCAAAGGATTTAAATTTGAGGCCATCAAAAGTGTCGGACACTCTCATTGTGAGACTGTTTTTTCAATATATTCTACAACGGTTTCAACACTGGCTAAGTCTTTTTCGCTCAAAGTGTCAGCATCAACCTGAAAGCCAGGAACACAATCTTCCAAAGCCATCAGAAAAGTAAGGGAGGTCATGGAGTCGAGCTTTAACTCCTCTTTAAGTCGTGTTCCTGCGTGGATTCCATCAGCGCTGGATAGATTTAAAGATTTTGCCAAAGCATCTTTTACTTTCTCAAGCAGGTCGTGTTTCATTGAAGGCCCTCGCTGGATGGTTTTATGGAAGCTCAGTATTGTACAATAAGGGTAGTTGTGATGTAAATTGAGAGTCACCCATGCAAATGACCGCTTCGTGGTATCAGCGTTTTCCGGCGCGAATCCCGCATGAACCAAGAGACCTTTACAAAGAATGCTATCGCGATCTCTACCATTTATACAAAGAGCCCTTATCAGAAGAAACCTTTCTCGAAGGGTCCCAGTATACACAATCTGAAATGGGAGAGGCACTCTTCAAAGAGATTGCAGCAACACGGAACTTAACCTCACTTGACCTCATTTTATGTGTCTTTTATGTTCCTGAATTTGACTCCATCCATTCCTCTTGCGCCGCTTATCTCACGCATCAATTCGCAGTGGAATGTCCTTTTTTCGATATTTCTGACGCTGGGACCTTGGGGCCTTTTATTGCCTTAAAGCTTGCCAAAGAATATGGGAAAGAACGCCCTCAACGCATCATGATTATGGGTTTGGAACAAACTTCAGTTCCTCGCAATCTTGCACGGCATGATTTGATTCCCATACACGATGAAGCCGCTGCGTTGTTTCTTGAGTCAGGGCCCCTAAACCCTTCATCTTGTTATGGCATTCATTCAGTAGAGATGGTTTCTGAAACTCAGGTCTATCAACACTTTGATGTAGTAAAGAAAATTCAATCACTGATTGCAGATCATCCGATTGAAGACGTATTGTGCTTGATGAGTCAGGATCTTTTTTCTTACAAAAAACTTAACTATGCTATGGCAAAGGGACTGATTCCCCTTCAGAAAGAGAATTTCAAATTTCTACCTGCCCGGGTGGGGACAGTAAAAGTCCTAGAGGCGCTTGCCGAACTTCAGCATTCTACGTCAAAACAGTCCTGCGTGATTGTCATTGACGAAGATATTGCAAGTCTAAACCTGGGGATTTTATGCTTAAAGAAAAGCTGAATGAACGTTTTCAGCAAGTATGTGCCTATCTTGCGAGGCGAACTTCTGGTGCTCAGGGATTGCTGGAGCATGACGTCATTCGTCTACAGCTTGTTGAAATTCAGAGTGATATCACATTATTGACTCCTCCTTTCACAGAAGTGGCAGTAGCAGAAGCCATTCGTATCTTAAACCGCTTGGCCAAATTGGAAGGAGGGGTTTCAGCCTTGGAAGGGGGTATTTTGGAAGATGCCAATACTTTGCGGCATTGCCTTGCCAAGGGGGAGCTTGTCATATGAAAGAGCGTTTTTCTCCGGCACTGATGGATCATGTTATTTTTTTTAGAAAGCTTGGCCAACACATTGAACAAAATCCCAATCTGCATGACGCCTATAAAGACCACCCTTCAGTGCGCTTTGTGACTCATGATCGGGATAGCACATGTCTTGAGAGAGTGAAAACAGTCGAGGCGTTGGCCTATGGGGACCCCTCTGTTTTGTTGGGCGCGCCGGGACCTTCTTTGTCAGGGGTTCTTTTGCGAGACTTTGGCAGCGAGGCGCAACGGACTTTGTTTTTCGATGAAGTTGAGCGGGAAAGTGCTAAAACCTTTTTTGCCATCACTGAACCTAATAAAGGCTCAGATGCAAACCACATGGAAAGCACTCTAAAGCGGATTAATGAAGATGAGTATCTCTTAAATGGCGAAAAATGGTTGATTGGGAATGGGGCGGTTGCAAACATGGGGATTATCTTGGCCAAAACCAATGATGGACCGCTCGGTATCAATGCAGTATTGCTGACGCCCAATTTACTATTGGAAGCAAAAAACACTATTCAGCGAGAGGTTTTAAACACTGTTTTTCTGAAGGGGGCGCAATTGTCCCGTTTAAAATTTGAAAACTGCCGTATTCCTACGACTCATGTGGTGGGCAACCATCTTCGTCCCACACAAAGAGGATTGCTCTCCATGCTAAAAACATTTAATAGAATGCGACCGTGTGTGGCTGCATTTGCTTTGGGGCATGCTGAGGCGCTAATCGATTTTCTCTCCGAAACACTCCATGTAAAAAGCGAAAAGAGTGCTTTTTTTGCTAGAAAAGCAGAGGCCTTACGAGGAATGCTATATAACACAGCGCGTCAAATCGATGAAGATCCTTTTAAATATGCCCCACAGAGTTCTTTCGTAAAATTTAGTGCAACGCGTCTTGTGGAAGACTTAGCTGAGTATACTTTGGAAGCGGGAGGTTATGCGCATCTGCTCTCAGATCCTTGGCTGGAGAAGTCCATCCGCGATGCCTACGGATTTGAATTTATGGAGGGAACCAGCAATATTCAAAAATTAAATGCTTTTCACATGGCAGGAGGAGTTTCATGAGTGCATCTAATCATTTTTATCAGCAGCTTGCGGAGCAATATGATGCCTTTAGCGGCGATCGCTCCAGCACTTTGGCCATGATTGAATTTTTGCTCCATCGCGCTTCATGTGGCTCTGGTGCGCTTTTAGAACTAGCTTGCGGAACCGGACAGGTATTAAAAGCTTTTGCAGATCGCTTTGCGATAGTGGGGCTAGATTCCTCAGAGGCAATGGTGACTCTTGCAAAGAAAAATTTGTCATCAGGGGCAGTGGTGCATTTAGGCGACATGGCTCATTTTAGTTTGGACTGTCAATTTGATGT
>CAYGFJ010000183.1:0-676 GCA_964349115.1 uncultured Francisellaceae bacterium | reverse complement strand
GGAAACAGGTTTTTAAAAGCGTGTCTACACATTTAAAGCCAGGTGGCATCTTTATTTTTGATATGAATACACTTGAAAAAGTTGAGCGGCTTGCTGCCATTTCACCTTTGGTCACCCATCAAGACTCTCGACTGACAACCATCCTAGAACTATGCCCTGTAAAAAACGCCTTGTATGAATGGAAATTTACAGTGTTCGAGCAGCTAGAGGGGGTCACATATCGGAAAATTGAAAGCAGTTTTATGGAGTCAGTGTATACAAAAAAGCAGGTGGATCAGGCGCTGGATTCTTTCTTTAATACGAGAAGTTGGTTTGCACCTGAGACAGTATTAAAAAATCGGATTTCCTTCGATCAACTGGGCCGATTGTATGCGCTCTGCCAACGATAAAGGAATGGCAACGATTCACCGCTTTTGAAAGTCGCACGGCCCATTCAATCGGATAGCTACGGGTCAAGCCGGGATACGTGCGCTATGTTCAATCATAGCCCCTACAACAGGCTCAAAAGCCTTATTTCATAAGGGATGCAGGGGATTGAATTTATTTCAAACAACTTGAATCAAGTGCGGAAGCAGAACCTGCGCTTAAAGCTGTAAATCGCTCTCTTATTGGGCCCTACACTACGGAACGTGCCGCCACTCCACACTTGTTTAATTTAAGAGCATTCGTGTTTTGA
>CAYGFJ010000182.1:3025-3764 GCA_964349115.1 uncultured Francisellaceae bacterium | reverse complement strand
GGAAAGCGCAGAATACATCAAACTTTTAGAAAACTTTAAAGAATTTGATACGACGCTGTTGCTGGGTATCAATGAACGCAAGGGCGATGCAATTTTTAATAGTGTAGTTGTAATCGAAAAAGGTCAACATCTGGGCCAATATCGCAAAGCCTACACCTACCCGCCCTATGAGTATTTTGCGTTGGGCAGAGAATTTCCTATTTTTGAAAAGAATGGCGTCAAATTTGGCGTGATGATTTGCCTAGATAGTTGTTATCGTGAGCCCGCACAGATTATGGCTTTTCAAGGTGCTCAGGTTTTATTTTGCCCTATGTTTAATCGAGTTGCAACGGATGCGAAAATGCTGCATTTTTTGAATCGGAAAGCTCATTTTATTACGCGTGCTTTTGATAGTGAGTGCTGGTTTGTGACGAGCGATATTGTTTGGCCGGAAGCAAATCAGCAAGTGTGTTTAGGTTATTCAACGATTGTGGACAAAAATGGCGAAATTGTTTGTTGGGCTAAGCCTTTTGAGACGATGCAGATTCAATATTCAATTCCGCTCGATCAATTACGTAAACCGATTAAAGAGCCTGGTATCCAGTCAAGATTTCTGGGGGATCCTGATTTGCATCAGTTGGCGGTTGAGGCGTATCAACGTCTATCAAAATAAGTGCTTCCGCTTGCCCCAATTCATGATCATAAAACAAAGTCACTGGCAACCAGCATTAATGCAGGCGTTTGAGTCATGGCGCAGTAG
>CAYGFJ010000182.1:0-3015 GCA_964349115.1 uncultured Francisellaceae bacterium | reverse complement strand
AGATAAAAGTGGCGTATAAAAGATCATTGATGCCCAACAGACATGGGAAAGTCACGATTCCTGTGAAAAATTCATCAAGGCAGCATTTCTGAGTACAAAAAAATTCGTGATGATCACCATGAAAATAATGACCGCAATCATGATTCCAATATTGCGAAATGACCCGTCATAAAAATAACCTGCAATCTGTAAACTGAGGGCCGTAAAAACCAGACGCCCCGCCTGTAAAACCGCCGAAACTTTTGCTTTCGCCTGAGGCATAAAATTCAGGCACAGCGGATAAAGCTGAGTAGAGGGGATAATTTGACTGATGATGAAGGGTAAAAAGGCCAATGTGATCATCAGCGGATCATGACTCCCCCAGAGTGTCACTGCAACAATCGCAGCAAAGCTAAAAAGATAGCATTGGCTTGCGAGATTCAGGATTTTTTTCTGCGCATAGCGATGCATCAACAAACCAAACCCGATACTCCCCAGCGCAAAGACAAAGGCGAACACACCCTGATAATAGCCAAAATGTCTCAAACTGACCCCCAAACTTTTTATGTAAAGCAGCGGCGACATCCCCACAAAAATCCAATACGGGATCATCATCAAGATAATATTCGCCATCAAAAGCATTAAAGGTCTGGATTGAAATAACGGCAGATATCCCTTGAGTGAAATCGTTTCTTTATGCTCGGGCAGCTTATATTTTGGCACAAAAAGCACTGCCACCAGTAAGACGATTACGCCTAAAATGAGCAGCAACGCAAAATTGCCGCGCCAGTGAAAATAGAGCGCCACATAACTGCCAATCACGGGTGCGGCGGCAGCGGCCATATTCAGTGACCCATTCAACATCGCCATCAAAAACTGCTGCCTCTTCATGGAATAGGCATCCGCAATAATCAAGAAACTGAGAATGGCTGGGGCTGCAATGCCCATCCCTTGCAAAAAACGCCCCGCCAGCAGGCAAGAATAAACGGGCGCACTGACACAGAGAATACTGCCGATGACAAAAACCCCCAGTCCCAGCAAAATAATGGGCTTGCGACCATAATGATCTGCCAAGCTGCCCACAAACAACAGACTGAGGCAATAGCCCATAAAATTGGCAGATAACAACGCTTCCACCCAAAATGGCGTCAGGCTGAATTGAGCTTGTAGCTCAGGAAAACTCGGCACAAAGAGATCAAACTCCATGCCGGTCAATAAATCCATTAAAATCACAGCGAATAAAATCATCATTTGCTCTCTCCTGCTGAAAATATCTCACGGAGATGAAATTGCTTTGATAAAGCGACACTCGGATAGATGTTGTGGAAAAAAGATAGACACAAATGTTTAAATTGGATTGGAGTATGCATCATGATTGTTCTCTTAAAAAAGGGTTCAAACTTGGAAATCGAAGTTCCCGCTTTGCCCTCGCCAGTGAGGGCGATTTAAGAGATGTTTCTCATGACTGTGTACGCCTTTGAAGATTGAAGGCGCAAATTCTATTATATTTTTGAGAATAAAGCAATCTCAATTTTGCTTGTGTAAATCCCGCCCCACATAAAACCACTCACCATCATTTTTTTCAAAGCGGCTGACTTCGTGCATCATGGCGACTTTACCTTGAAAGCGAAAATGGGCATTAAACTCAACCAGGCCTTGATTGCCCATTTCGTCTGCGCGAATCACCTCCAGTTTCAGCCATTTTGTCCGGGGGGCATCACGTCGGGCAGCACTGATATCAAATTCTTTTGCAGCGGGCCCGCTGAGCGTTTTGGACAAATAAGCAAATTTACGTTTGACAAAGGCGGTATAGCGCGAGCGCATTAAAGCCTCGGGCGTGGGGGCAGGTGCTTTGCCCAAAAGGTAGGGCTCACAGCAATTTTTATATTCTTGTTCACTGTCACAATGGCAGGAAACGTTTGCTTTTCGAGCTTCCACCATCCATTCTTTCAAGCGACTGCTTAGTTTTCCATGCTTTTGAAATGATTTAAACCTCTCTTTATCACAGGCGAGCATGAGTCTGTATTGGGCCAGGGCCTCGTAAACATGCCATAGTATCTCTGCCATTGCAAAAGCATCTAACAAGCGCGCTTTAGACGCAGTAATCATGAAATTTTTAAGACAAGCACCCCTCAGCTGCAAGTACGTATCGTCTTGATCTGCCAGTCCATGGTGAAATTTTGCCTGCCGCAAACAGCCTATTAATGAAAAAAATGGATGCGCAATTACGACTTCCCCTAAATCAATAAAGGTCAAGGCTTGTAACGATTCGTCGATGAGGATGTTGTTGTCATGAAAATCGCATTGAACCAGGGTCTGCTTCATCGCATAAGCAGAGAGTGTCTCACACAAACGGCAAAGCCTTGGCCAGAGGGTTTCTAATTCACTTATTTCTGCTTCTGACAGCCCTTCTGCAATCAAGAGCTCTTTCTGTAAAAGCAATTGCTTGTATAAATGAGGGAGTTTATCTAATCGCCAATCAGGCACGCCCTGATCAAAAAAAACAGCAATATGGTCTGCCACGGCACATTGCATAGCGGTAAATTGATCAATCGCTTTGCACAGCAAGAGGGCATTGAATTTCTTTTTCAAAATGACTCGCAGTGATTGACCTGCATCTTTCATTAAAAAACAATTCAACTCAGCGCTGTGTGCAATGACGACAGGAACCGGCGCATGAAATTGATCATGCAAAATCTGGGTAATGGGCGCCTCCAATGCAAGCCGTGCTGGCGTATGTTTTAGATAAACAGATCCTTTTGATGTGACAAAGCGAAGCACATAAGACCAAGGAGTGTCTTGCACAATGTCTGGAAACTCGCTGTTGAGGACATATCCATTGGATAAAAGGGTTTTGCAAGCCCATTGAATTATTTCTGGTATTAGCGACTTGTCTTTCTGAGCGATAAAGCACCGCATATGATATTCAGGGCCTTGGGAAATATGCTGCGCAGTTTAACATCATGGCTTAGAATGGCAATATCATGATGCCCCCCATAGGAAAAACCATTTTTCACTCAAGCTATTGTGTATGTT
>CAYGFJ010000181.1:2370-3771 GCA_964349115.1 uncultured Francisellaceae bacterium | reverse complement strand
GGTCGCAATGCAAATGATGGGGCTGTCGATGCGATAATCGACCCCATCAATATGAATGCGATAATGCTGCTTGCTTGTACGTTCCAACAAAAACCAGAGGCTGCGGTTCGGCCATAAAATAAAGCTGGCGTACCCTAACAACAACAGAATCAAAACCAGGATTAACAAAACCATGATTAGCGGAAAATGACCTTAAATTATTAGTTTTTTATCAGACCATAAAAACCAAGGAGGTGCAAGGCGGAGAGGCGTATGTTACGATGTACTTTTATTATTTGCAGAAAGACAGCTATGAAATTGCTGACGCATATCCGACGCATAAAATGGTGGAAAGACCTCGAGGCAAACTGGTTTCCAGAGGATCCTATTTCACTGAAAGAAGTGCTGCACGAAACCTTCTGGATTGAAAGCTCAAAACCCGTGGTACGCTTTATCATTGCCATTTTCATTTCTGCTCTCTTTTTGGTGTTGGTTAAAAATGCCTATCATCAGGCGTTTATGAAGCTGCAGTCTTTAAAAGCGCAACAAGAAACCCTCCACACCGAGTGGATGCAACTGATGATTGAAGAAGGCACCTGGGGCAATTACGATCGCGTCTATCAAATGGCGACAACGCAAATGAATATGGTGACCCCTTCGCCGTTTAACACCCAAATCTTGGTGAGTCCCAGTGGCCCGTCCAGTGAAGCAGTTCGACTGGCGAGAGAGTCTTTGCTCGGAAAGCAGTTCTTTGATGCGGAAGGCTACCTTCCAGCAACTCTATCGAGTCTCTCATGAACAAAACACGGTACACTGCAGTTCGCAAAGCCAATGGCATCAGTGCTCTCGTTAACTTCATACAAGCGATTGCAAAAACAGTGATTGGTTTAATCGGTCATTCCCCTGCTTTGTTTGCAGATGGCCTGCATTCTTTCTCCGATTTAGCTGCCAATCTTTTGGTGTGGATCGCAAGCAAAATGAGTCACGCAGAACCCGATGATAATCACCCCTACGGTCACGGCCGCTTTGAGACCGTAGGCAGTTTTGCCCTGGGGGTTTTTCTGATTTTGGTTGCAACAGGCATTGCCTACGACTCACTTTTAAGCGTCCTGCATCACAGTCTCATCAAGCCCAGCGTGCTCACTTTGTTTGTTGCCGCACTTTCTGTTGCCGCCAATGAGAGTGTTTTTCACTATTCCTTACATATCGCCAACCGCGTCGACTCTCCCCTCCTACGTGCCAATGCCTATCACAATCGTGCTGATTCCTTGACGTCCATGATTGTGATGGTTGGTATTTTAGGGGCCCTTGCAGGCTTTTCTTCTTGTGACGCCATTGCTGCCATTGTTGTGTCTGCCTTTATCTTGAGAATTGGCCTCAAATTTTCTTGGCAAGCTATATATGAATTGACTGATTCCAGCG
>CAYGFJ010000181.1:0-2360 GCA_964349115.1 uncultured Francisellaceae bacterium | reverse complement strand
TAATTTTAAGTCTGTCAGGTGTTCGTCATATGCATCGCCTGCGGACACGCAAAATGGCAGAGCGTATTTTTCTCGATGTTCACGTCTTAATTGCCCCTTATGCAAGTGCCTCAGAAGGCCACTACATCGCTGAAACCGTCCGTGTCAGTCTCATGAAAAAATACAAAGAAATTGAAGACATCACCGTCCATATTGACATCGAAGATCATCCAGAGATCCTCCCCGATCGCATGCCCCCCAGTCGTCGCGCCATTGAAGCCCTGCTTCCCATAAAAGTGAGCATGATGGACCTCTATTACTTCGAAACTCACATCGAAATGCGCATCACTTTGCCCCTCTCAGCCTTAGACGAAAACCCCCCTGAAGCTTGGAGGGCCTGCTTGATCGATGCGATGTCTTCGCTTCCTGAGATCACAAGCATCACTGTTTTTTTTCATGATAGTTAAAAATCTGTTATCTTGACCTGTCACAAAACCACGGGAGATCTTGATGAAGCTCAAAAACAAAAGCTTGTTTAGACAGCAAAATTATATTAACGGACAATGGGTGGACGCCAAAGAGGGCGGCATCTTTGATGTGTTGAATCCATTTGATAACAGTAAAATCGGCACTGCGCCCATGATGGGGCAGGCAGAAACAGAAAGGGCGATTGAAGCAGCTGCACTGGCTTTTCAGTCTTGGAAACAAAAAACAGCGGAAGAGCGCTGTGCTTTGGTGCGTCGCTGGGCGGATTTGATTGAGGCCAATAAGCAGGATTTGGCCATCATTATGACGATGGAGCTGGGCAAGCCAGTGAAGGAATCTATTGGCGAAATTGACTATGGAAACAGTTTTAATTATTGGTTTGCAGAAGAGGGGCGACGGATTTATGGGGATGTCATTCCCACCCACATGAATGACCGACGTTTGTTGGTGGTGAAGCAGCCAGTGGGCGTGTGTGCAGCGATCACTCCTTGGAATTTCCCTCACGCCATGATTACCAGGAAGGCAGCGCCTGCCTTGGTGGCAGGATGCACCATCGTCATTAAACCTGCTGAGGCCACTCCTTATTCGGCTTTGGCTTTGGCAGTCTTGGCGGAAGAAGCGGGGATTCCGCCTGGGGTCATCAATATTGTAACGGGAGATCCGGTTGCGATTGGGCAAGTCTTTTCAACTCATCCCGCCGTCAAAAAACTGTCTTTTACTGGATCCACCCGAGTGGGGAAAATCCTGATGAAACAAGCCAGTGATACCGTGAAAAAGCTGTCTCTCGAATTGGGTGGCAATGCGCCTTTTATCGTCTTTGAAGATGCTGACGTTGATGCTGCAGTGCTGGGTTTGATGGTGGCGAAGTTTAGAAATACCGGTCAAGCTTGTGTGGCTGCCAATCGGGTGTATGTGCACGATGAGGTGTATGACGCTTTTGTTAAAAAATTAATCCCATTGGTGGAGGCCTTTAAACTCGGAAATGGTTTGATTGAGGGAAGCACCATGGGCCCTCTTATCAATCAAGCAGCCGTCGATAAAGTGGATGCCTTGGTGCAAGATGCTGTGCTAAAAGGGGGCAAAGTTTTGTGTGGTGGGGCGCGTGACCCTATTTCCCCCAATGCCTACAAACCTACGATTTTAGTAAACTTGCCTGCCGGGGTTCGTATCAGTTGTGAAGAAATTTTTGGCCCTGTGATTGCCATGTACCGCTTCAAAGATGAAGCGGATGTGATCGCTCAAGCTAATAACACCGAATATGGCTTGGCCTCTTATTTTTATAGCCGTGACATCGGTCGCGTCTGGCGCGTCGCTGAAGCACTCGATTATGGCATGGTCAGCATTAATCAAGGCCTGTTCTCAGTGGCCTCTGCCCCTTTTGGGGGTGTCAAAGAATCAGGCTTTGGCCGCGAAGGCTCTAAGTACGGTGTTGAGGACTATGTCAAAATCAAGTATTTATGTATGGGGATTTAGCACTGCATTCCATGGTTGAATTGACTGATTGGCTTACAAAGCTTGAACTGCATCCTCGTGATGCAGGGCAGGTGCCTGCGAATGAATCCTGCAAAATCATGTTGGAGCATCTTGGAATTTTGAAGTTTTGTCCTATCATCAGCGTCACGGGGACGAATGGGAAGGGGACGACCAGCCATTTGATTGCGGATGTGTTGCGGCGGTCGGGGTACAAAGTGGGGTTGTTTACCTCGCCGCATTTACTTCGGTATAACGAGCGGATTTGTGTCAATGAGGTGGAGGCATCGGATTGGGAAATTTTGTTTGCATTTGAAAAAATTGCTGAGGCTGAGGCGAAGAGGGCGCCTGCTCAGACAGTCCTCGCTTCGCTGCGGAACTCGCGATCGCCCTCTTCGCCTCAGACTCAGCAATTTTTGGGATAC